>DATAIE010000838.1:0-4663 GCA_036262875.1 Verrucomicrobiales bacterium | reverse complement strand
GCTGGAGTATGACGAAACGGCTTTGTCACCGCGTCCAGAACGTGTTCTCCGAACTCTTTGAGCTTTTCAAGCACCGTCGGTTCGGACGAAGCGGCTTTCGAGCCGGCAGTTTTTTTCTTAGGGCGTGCGGACATAATATTGGCTGGGTGACCACGTCCCAATGAATCCCTGCGGACGTGATATATCCCTTCTCATAACGGACAACGGTGCCTCATGGCAAGACTATAACGTCCCAGCCCCGGTCGAACGCCATTTTTGAAACAAGCCGGCAGCCCCGGCTTCTTTTCAAAAAAATAATATTATGTAGTATAATCAACCGTCGCCTTCCCCGGCTGGTCCATTGGGTCGTTACCGTATCTAACATCTGCGGGGCGCGGCAAATTCGCAAAATTCTTCACACTTGATTTGCACTGAAAGGAAAACCCCAGCGTGTCGTCTTTGTAGCCTCCTGATCGCGCGGTCCTACGCAGAAAAAGTGGCGGGTGACGGATATTTTTCTTTCGCGTTTTGAGAAGCCCTGTATAACCACGCCCGACTTATGAATTACGCTATCCCCTGTAGGCGCCGTTCAGTCCGGGCAGGGGTGTTCGGACTTTTCTTTGCGTGCGCTGACGCTTCTCAAGCAACCCAATACGCGCTTCGCAGAGGTGTTAATGACAGGAATGAATTTTTTTCTGCGGCACTCCGGGCCGGTTGCCCGGAAAGGAAACGCAGAGCAGCCAAAGGCGGGATTATTTTCAACACCGGAGAACTAACCAGACCAATCGTATGAGTTTCCGTATTTCCAACTCTTTCCGGCACATGACTGCCGGGCTTCTGAAAATGCTGCCGTTAGCGGCGGGAATCGTGCTTCTGAACGCAAGCGCAACGGGCGCAGCCGCCGCAGAATCGGCGATGAAACGCACGCAAACCATCTCCCTCACCGCCGGCTGGAATGCCGTATTCCTTGAAGTGGAGCCTCTCGACGTGGCACCGGCGAAGGTCTTCGAAGGGAAGCCCGTGGACATCGCGGCGGCCTACTTTGCCCATGAGGCTCCCACACAGTATGTGAACAACCCCGGCACCCAGTTGTTCAAAGGCCTCGGCTGGGGCGTGTGGTATGCGGAAAACCGCCCGGATGCGTTTTTGAAATCGCTGAATGCCATCTACGGTCAGCAGGCCTATCTCATTCATGCCACCCAGCCCTTTCAATGGAAGGTCGAAGGCCTCGCCTCGATGGGGGCCGTGAAGTGGCAGCCCAATTCATACAATCTCACCGGCTTCGGAGTCGCAACCCCCGGTGCGCCTTCCTTCGCCGATTTCTTTGCCGCCTCTCCCGCCCACCGCGGGCAGGCGGTCTACCGTCTCGTCAATAACGTCTGGAAACAGGTCACGAATCCCGCCGCCGAGGCCATGCGGTCGGGCGAGGCCTTTTGGGTCTACTGCAAGGGGCCGTCGGATTATCAGGGTCCGCTCACCGTGGAGACCAGTCCGCGCTCGGGCCTGCTGACGCTCGACAACTCGGGCTCTCTGGTCCTCCGGAATCAAACGGACCATCCCGTCACGCCCTTGCTGGAGCACGTCACGGTCGATTCGCTCCCCATCCCTCTTTCCATCAATGTGCGGCTCACTGGCGATCTCTCCGGACCGCTGAAAACAGGCTCTGTGGAAAAACCGGCTGCAGCCTGGAGTCAGCCCATGCCGCCGCTGGAGGCGGGAGCGAGGATCGGCATTCCCCTCACCGCCCGCACCGCGGAAATGACGGCGGCGCAGCAGGGCTCACTGCTCAAAATCACCACGGATATGGGCACGGAATTGTGGGTGCCGGTCGTGAGCCGGCGCGTCGATCTCGAAAAGAAATAACCCGCCGGCGGCACCAATTTTTATGAATACGCGAAACACCTTTCTCGCAGCCTCCCTTGCCGTTTCGGCATTGCTGAGCCGCTCAGCGAACGCGCAGGCCAGCCCCTATCGCGGCCTGTGGGTCGGCGAAATCCGCCTCGGCGCGGTAAATGAAGTCTCCGTTCCTCTCGACGCAAACAACATTCCGCGGGCTCCGAATCCCGCCGTGCCGACGAAAACGTTCGATACTGCGAACCTCCGCCTCATCCTTCACGTCAACGGCGCGGGTCAGGTGAGCCTCCTCAAGCAGGTGGCCATCCTCAATCGCAAAGCGGGCGCTCTGAAATCCGAAAACGATGCTGCGCTCGTGACGGATGAAAGGCTCTACGGGAGTTTCCCTCCTCAGCCCGCCCAGCGCATTGCCAGTGTGGTGTTTGATTTTGGCGATATGAAGGCCACTGCCGCCGTCGATGCGGTCGTCGAGGCCGCCGCCGCTGCCGCGGCTGCCAAGATCAATTCAGGCGGGTCGAGTTCCGCAGCCAACACTGACGCCCGCAACGCCGCGCAGGCGGTGATCAATGCCGCCGATGCCGCCGCGCGCTTCTCCGTATTTCTGCGGGATGTGGCCACCACCGCCGCCGTTGCCGCTGCGGCCAATACCGGCGCTTTCACTCCCGCTCAGGGAACCGCCGCCGCCAATCTGCGCGACACTTCTTTTTATAAGGACACCCGCGGTGTCGACATGCTCCAGTCCGTGCTGGCAGCCGTCAGTGCCCTCCCGGCGGGATCAACCGCCGCACAGAAAAACAAGGCGGCGCAGAATGCCGCTGCGGCCTTCGCGGACGTGGCTAACAGCTATCAGCGTTTCGTGGCGGGTGAACTGTTCGGAGACATGACCGGAGCCGCGGCAGAGGCGGCCGCCACCGCTGCGGCGGCACTGCCGGTGAAATCGGTGACCGCCTATGGAGGCACGGCGAATACCGCGCCGCTGACCATCACCACTGCCAATCACCTCCTTTCGACCAGTGATAAAATCCGCATCACCGGCGCCCCCATCGCCTCGTACAACGGCACCTTCACTGTCACCCGCCTCAGCGCCGATACCTTCTCGCTGCCAGGCGTGAAGTATATCGCCGGCAAAACGATTTCAGGTTATGCCGCCGCGACCAAACTCTCCCCCCTTACGATTCTCTCGCCGGGACACGGTTTGACCAGCGGCACCCGCATTACCATCACCGGTGCAGGCACGGCTGGATACAACGGTTCGTTTTACGTGACCGTGACGGATGCGGACTCCTTCACGATCCCCGTGGCATTTGACGACGATCCCGCCACGCGCGGCGTTTGGGCCTCACACAGCGGAGCCATCACCGGCTATGAAGCCGCGCCCGCCGGCGGCAGCGGAGTCAAGATCACTTCCCCGGGCCACGGGCTGAACAACGGAGACGTCATCTTCATCGAAGGCTCCGGCGCATCGGTCTACAACGGCTCGCGGACCATCACCCGGGTGGACGCCGACTCGTTCACCATTCCCGTCGCGTTTGGCGGGAACCCCGCGGCAAAGGGAACGTGGTCCGTCCGCAATGAGATCGCCGGATTCAGCGCACCCGCGGAAAAACTGACCACCGTCACCAGCACCGCTCACGGACTGAGCACCGGCGACCGCGTTGTCATCACCGGATCCGGTTTTGTGCCTTACAACGCCACCCACACCGTGGAGAAGGTGGATGACAATACGTTCATCATCCCTGTCGTCTTCCCCGCCTCCGGAGGCGACCCCGCCACGAAGGGCGCGTGGGCTCCCGAGTTGTCAGGCACATGGAAACCACTGGCTTCCATCGTCGCAGCCGTCGACGGCAGCGCCAGGGTAAATGACGCGAAGACGGAAGCCCTGCGCATCAAAATGACCGCCTATGACGACACGCGCGGCAGTGATGCCATTGCCGCCGTTCTCGCTGCGGTGGAAGCCGCTGCCGCAGACTCCCGGGCCACCAGCAAAGGGGAGATCCAGCCGGTCGCGGACGCCGCGGGGCGCACCGCGCAGGCGGACCTCGTAGCCCGCAGCAATATCCCGTCTCTAACACCCACTCCGGACTACACGGCGTTTATCACCGCATCGGATTCCCGCTTCACGGATTTCGGTGAGATCGCGCCTATCGTCGCCGCCGCTGCCGCGCAGGGGGCATCCACAGAGGTTGCCAACATCCTCCACACTGCGGACTCCGTGAAGAACAAGGCGAAAGAGGCCATTCTCGCGGCGATCCCGTCCGTCTACGCCACCGCCGCCCGGGCGCTTCGTCCGGAACTCCGCATGGAAGGAAAGTTCGGCCCCGGTGAGACCGGTCTTACCGGCACCATCACCCTGCCGGCGAATCATCCCACGAATCCCTTCCGGCACCGCCGGCATCCGGATCACTCCACCGGATTCGATATCACCCGGGTCATCACACTCGGCTTTGACGGTGCCGCCGGAGATACTCTCTCGGTGGCAGGTTACGGCGTCGACGGCATTACCGGCACCTACGACGAGGAAATCTTCGGACTGCACAAACCACTCGGGCCCGCCAAAGACACCGGACTCAAAGTCCGCGGCACCTTCTCCCTCAAACGCATCAGCCTCATCGATGCGCTCAACGCCCGCTAAACGATTCACCGATTTACCGACATGAGAACCTTTCTGAAATCCGGACTGCGGACGGCGCTGGCGCTCCTGGCTGTTGCCTTTGCCCGGCCCGCGGCCGCAGCTGATACCGATCTCGCGTTCACACTCGAAATCAGCGGCACGGGCAACAATCCCACCCTCACGGTGACGAACAATTCGCCATCGCTCGAGTTCAACTAT
>DATAIE010000837.1:0-3163 GCA_036262875.1 Verrucomicrobiales bacterium | reverse complement strand
CGCCACGATGTTGTCCCCGCCCGCGGCGACCTCCCCCAGATTGCCGGCACCTCTTCCACCGCAGCCGATGACCACGATGTTCAGTTTGCTGTTCAGATTTTGCGCCCGCAGAATAGCAGGGAATCCGAGGGAAGCGGTCGCCAGGGCCGACGCCCGCAGAAACTGCCGGCGGGAGGTGCCGGAAGAGGGACTGGAAACGGAGGGGATGATCTTGTCAGTCATGGCGCGACATTCACCGTACGGCACGAGGGATGGCAAACTTTTTCGCCATCCGTATGGAAGACGCCAGCCGGAGTGACTCACGTCTGCTTCATCGCACCTGGGCCGCTGTCGCATATTCTCAAAAATATTGCACGTCCCGTAACTTCGGGCCGGAAAGCGCTCAGTAGGGAGGTGAACTTTACTCCTCGCTGACCATGCAAAAGCCCGCCGATATTCCCATCCCTGTCCTGCCGGCACGTCTTCCCGGGAGGTGGAAATCAATGACCGTCGCGCTGCTGCTGACCTTTCCGGCGGCGCTGTTCGCGGACAGCGGTTCGCTTACTCCCTCCCTGGGCACCGCGGCCGGCCTTGCGGGCCAGCAGCCGCGGCTGACGTGGCCGGCTGAGCCGGGCATCGTCTACCGGATCAGAAAATCGACTTCCCTGGACTCCTCCGGTCAGGGGGCATGGTCGACCATCGCGATGGTGCAACCGGACGGGCACGACGGGGTTTGGGTGGACCCGGAGGCATCCGTTCAGCGGGCCTTCTATCAAGTGCCGGCCCCGGAGCCGGAGGTGTTTTCCGTCGAGGCTCCGGTACTCCAGCCTTTCGGGGGGGAACTCCTTTTGCGCGGTCAATACCTGCCCGCCGGTTCGTCGCTGGTGCTGGAGATCGAGGGGCAGGCCCCGGTGAGCGCGCCGCTCACGGTAGTGAGCCCGGGTGTGTGGCGTGCGGCGGTGGTGGGCGGATTTCTGCCCGGCGGGGCCATCCTGTCGGCCCGGATCACGGGCGGGGCTGGCGTCACCGTTTGTCCGGTGAATGTGACTTTTGAAATCACCGCCACAGGCCGCGCGCTGGATTGCCCGCCCGGACTGCCCGCGGCGGCACCCGCAGGTTTTGCGGTGTGGCCGCACATGCATCAGCTCAGCAGCAGAGTCTGGGCCGACGAAGACTGTGACGACTGCGATGACAGCGTCACCTCGCTGCTGATGCCGGCGCTCATGAAGGCCAAGGAAAAGGCCAACCGCACCAAGTGCGCCAGCAATCTCCGGCTCACCAGCGGCCAGCCCACGATCATGAACAATGAAAAGGGCCTTCTCGTCAATTTCAGGCACTGCAAACGGAATGAAGCCGAGTTGAATCTCAACGCCATCGGAAGGACGGGCACCATGCGCTCTCTTCCCGGCGAAGTGAAACTGGAACAGTGCGATCTGGCCCTGCCCTGTCCGGCGGGTCCCGCCCTGGCATGGGTGCGGACCTACCGGTCAAAGGTGCCGGTGTCCTCCGCGCAGGGCGCCGGATGGGACTATTGCTACAATGTATCCATTCAACCGGTGCCCGTCGCCGCGGGTTCCGGCGCCTCGACGATCATCGTGCATGACGGCAGCGGGAGGGCGGATTCTTTCCACCGGCAACCGGACGGCACGTTCCGGTGTGACGGGATGTACCGCACGCTGCAGTTCAGCGGGACAGTTTGCACCATGACCTTTGCGGATGGAGGAACGTGGGTTTTCAAGCCACTGGATGGTTCGCCAGCGGCGGGAAAAATCTCCAGCATCGCAGACCGCAGCAGTGTGGCCCTGACGTGCGCCTATGACGCGGGAGGCCGCCTTTCGACCGTCAGTGATTCCTTTGGGCGCAGCCTTTCCGTGCAGTGGAGTGCCGCCGGACAGGTTTCCTCGGTCAGTGCCTCCACCGGGCAAAAAGTCACCTATACCTACGGCGCTCAGGATTTGACTTCTGTCTCCTGTCCCCAGGTGCAGGGCTCAGCGCCGGTGGCCGGGGATACGACCTACACCTATACCAAGGGCAATGCGGATGACCGGTTGAATCACAATCTTCTCAGCATCCGCGACGGGGAGGGCCGGTTGCTGGAGGGCTATACTTACTCCGCCGTCACAGATCCTCTTGCGGTGGATTACGACACCTGCTCGTCCATCGACCGCAATCAAATGCCGGCCTACGGTCACGTCACCGTATTGAAATTTGCCCCGGTATCCAGTCCCGCCGGCGGGTATGTCGTCATTGAGAACGATGAACTGGGCCGCGTGACGGAGACTACCTGCAACCGCATGCACTGCCCGGTCAGCATCAGGGAGTACACCGGATTTTCCACGCCCGGAGTGGAGGTCACTCCTTCCAGCAACCGGCCGCAAAACAAACTGCGCCTGACAGATCCGGACTTTTTCGAAACCACCTGCGATTACAACTGTGACCGGGCACCATCGCGGGGCACCATGCCTGACGGCACCCAAATCCGCATCGTTCGTGAGCGTGATTTACGCCCGGACTGCCCTGTCCTTGAACGCGGCAATGTGCGCGTCTCCACCCTGCGGGTGCCCGGCGGTGAAGAGCGCTCTGTTTACATGGAGTATCTCGCCGGCCGCGGCACCTGTGAATGCACGCCCGGCTGGGGCGGCGCCGATTGCCGGGAGGCCCGCACGGGCCGCAATCCGCAAACCGGCAAGGAGATCAAGATTGCCGCCAAAAAGGTGGCCAAATTCAAAGCGGGAGTTGAACTGGCGAAATCCGTCCGCACCGGCAGCGGTTCGCTGCCCGCCGGAAAATCCGGCACGGTACTTAACTTCAAGAACAGCTCTCACGATTCCCTCAGCAGCAGAGTCGCCGGGTATGATCTGAAGCTGTTGAAGAAAATCTACGACGACGGCGCATCCGCCATGCGCCGCGGTCCGGGGGGCTGGGATTTGAAGGAGAATACGAAGTTCACCGATGACGGGGGGATGAGCGCCCGCACCGCCGGCTACGACCTGAAGATGGCCATAAAATGCTTTACAGACGAGGCGATGAGCAGCCGCGCGGCGGGCGGCGAGCCCGATGACGAAGACTGTGATGGCGGCGATGACGATACTGCCTTCATCAGGAAATGGTCGTCCGTGATGACGCCGGGATCTCACCACCTGCTCCAGGCGGATTCTGTCCCCGGCGCCAGCGCCACCTCTGG
>DATAIE010000836.1:0-8431 GCA_036262875.1 Verrucomicrobiales bacterium | reverse complement strand
GCCGGAGAGAAATTTCACTGCGCGCCTTGCCATCCCTCCACAGGAGGAGCCGCTCGACGACTCATGGAAGGATCGCTATCGCAACCAGCGCCGTCAGGCCCGCCGGGCACGGAAGGCCGAGGACGTGGCTCATGGTCTGCTCACCTCGCGCAGTTTTCAGATCGCGCGGGTCATCCTGATCATGCTCTCGGGCGCCATGCTGGTCTGGCTGTTCCAGTACCTTCAAAACCACCACTGGCGCCTGCCCGGCATGGCTCCTGCCGTCGCTGAGGAAAAAACCGGCGGCAGCAATGTGAAGCCGTCGACGGCCAATACCAATGAGTTGATGACCGATGACGATACGGAGATCCCTCCGGCGGCCAGTCACACCCCATCGGCCACCGGTTCCTCCCCTGCCCAGCCGGTGGCAGGGCGAAAGGACCCCTAACCGGATTGCCTCAATCCAAAAGAGAGCTGGAAAGAGAGAGGGTGGCGTATGGCCGGCTCGAAATGAGAAGCCTTTACGCCCGCCCTAAATACCGCTCGAAATACCGTCAGAGGGATTGATACTGCTGGCGCTGTTCCTTCGTTTGACCTACCAGCCCGACCAACTCCATGCGCTTCCTACCGCTCCCCCTGCTCCTCGCCGCTCTGCTGGCGTCCCCCGGCGCTGCTCAGGACAAGCCTTCCCGCCCTGCGAAGGGCAAACCCGCGCCCGCCGCAAAGGACAAACCGGCCCAGGCTCCGAAGGATAAGACGGAATCCCCTTCCAAGGAAAAACCCGCGCCCGGCAGCGAAAAGGAAACTCCCAAAGGTCCGGCGGTGCCGGATGACATGCTCGAAGACGAGCACCTCCGCGAGGAATACGGCGTCAACGAATACACCACCCCGAGTATCCGCAAAATATTCGGTCAGTTGGACAAGCTCGGGGCGCTTCCCTACGACAAGCTGAAGCGGGAAATCCCCAAAGGCACCTCCCCCGACCGCACCATGGTCTCCCTCTCCCTGGGCGTCCTCATCGGCGACGGCTTCCTTTCCGCTCAATCCGAAAAAATCGAAGATCTCGAGAGCATCGGCCGCGCCGTCCTGCGTCATGCCAAAGTCCTCGCCGCCGGTGCGCGCATCACCGAACACGCGAAGGCCATTCTCGAAAACAGCGCCCTCGGCGACTGGAAGACGCTCCGCGAGGACCTGTCCGCCACTCAAAAGGATGTCGAGTCGGAGATGGTCCTGCTGCGGGATGTGGAAATGGCGCACTTCATCTCCATCGGCGGATGGCTGCGCGGTCTCGAAATCGCCAGCACCGCCGCGCTCGATCCCTTCACTCCCGAACGCGCCTCCGTGCTCGCACGCAAAGACCTCGCCGAGTATTTCTCCGCCACGCTCGCCGATATCGCCCCGCAGTTGAAAAAGCTGCCGCACATCAAGGCGCTGCACACCGGCATCGATGAAATCAGGGCGCTCCTGGATCTCCCGGAGGGCAAACCCTTTGAGAAAGACCAGGTGCAGAAGATTCACGACAAGGCCGCCGCCCTCGTGCAGCTCATTACCACCGTCAAACCCTGAGCCGGGACTGCCGCATGTCTGCTGAACGCGACGACCCGATGAACCGCCCTGCGGCCGAGCCCATCGATCTGGAGGTCATGGACGATGGCCCCCAGGAGCCCGGCGAAGGCAACGTTTCCATGGAGGACTTCATGAAGATGGGTCCGAACATGATCATGAAATACCTGCGGGATATCATGCTGCAGAAGGTCAAACGGTGGTTCATCCGGAACCTTGTGATCTTTACGGTGCTTTCCCTCCTCGCGATGGAATACAAGTGGGCCACGTGGATCATGTACATCTGGGCCTTTTTCGCCGGTCTCCATTTGGCCATTCTGATCTTTGCATGGTATATGAGCGGCAAACAGGCTTCAAAACTCGCCGGGATGATGAGAGGGTTTGGCAACCCGCCCGAACGGTAGCTGAAAGCCGGCGGCATGGCGTCCTCCTCCCCATCACGGCCCCTGCATCTCCGGTGGTTCTTCCCCCGGCTTCGCAGGCGGATTGCCGGGTGGCGGTGGTACTGGCGGTGGCTGTTCCGCGGCACGGCGGGCGGCATTCTGCTCGGCGTGGTGACGGTGCTGATATTGAATGTCATCTACAGCACCATCGCCTCCCGCTATGACCTCTCCGATCTCGGACGCATGCCGGAACGCAGTATCGTCTACGACGGCGAAGGCCGTGAGATCGGCCGCTTGCACGGCGAAAACCGCATCGTGATAAAGCTCAGCGAAGTGCCGCCTTTTTTCATCCAGGCACTGCTCGCGCGGGAGGATAACGATTTCTACAATCACAGCGGCATCCACTGGAAGGGCGTCGCCCGGGCCGTCTACCGGCGCGTCAAGGACGGCGTGAAGCAGGGGGCCAGCACCATCACCATGCAGTTGGCCAATAACAGTTTTGGCCTTGGCAAGGATCCCTCCTTTCACCGCAAGCTGGTGGAAATCGCCCTCACCCGCCGCATCGAAGCGACACTGAAGAAGGACCAGATTCTGGAGTTGTATGTGAACCGCATCTTTTTCGGCACCGGCATCTACGGCGTGGAGCGGGCCGCCCAGGCCTACTTTGGAAAAAAAGCACACGACATGACGGAGGACGAGTGCGCCATGCTCGTCGCCATCATTCGCGGACCGAACAAATTTTCCCCGTTCCGGAACTATAACGATGCCGTGAGCGGACGAAACATGGTCCTCAATAACATGGTGCGCTTTGAGCGCCTCACCGGCGACGAGGCGGGACGCATCATGAAAGTGAAGACGAAGGTGCTCCGCCCGCCGTCGCCCCCGCAGGAAACATGGGAAATGGATGCCGTGCGCCGCGCGCTCCAGCGCGTGCTGGATGCCGAGGATATCGAAGAGGGCGGCTTGAAGGTCTACACCACTCTCGACCCCAAGCTCCAAAAGGCCGCCATTCAGGTACTGGAAAAGGAAATGCAGCGCATCGAGCGCCAGCCCGGCTATGAACACCCCACGCTCCGCCAGTTTGAGAATCGCCGGCAAACCGAACCGGGTGCCACTCCCGATTATCTCCAGGGAGCCATCGTCGTTCTGGATAACGCCACCGGCGCGGTGCTCTCCATTGTAGGCGGACGCGATGTGGAGCACAGTTCCTACAATCGCGCCATGCTCTCGCGCCGCCAGGCCGGCTCCACTTTCAAACCCTTCGTCTATGCCGCTGCCATCGAGGGGGGGCTGCTGCCAGGCACACTGATCAGCGATAACGAAATCGTACCAGGTGAAATCCGGTCCGCCACGGACCCGGATTTCAGCCCCTTCAATTCGGACAAAACGTTCACCGGTCTTCGCCGCGCAGACTGGGGTCTCGCAAAATCCCGCAATACCATGGCTGTGCGGGTGGGCGAGTTTGCCGGCATGGATGCCGTGCATGACGTCGCGGAGCGCGCCGGTTTTGGCGTTATTGAATCACGCTCGGCACAGCTTTATCTGGGCAATACCGGCATCACCCTCGAAGCCCTGACAAGCGGCTACAGTACGTTTCCCAATGCCGGCGTTCGCTGCCGCCCGTTTCTTATCGACCGCATCGAGGACAACACCGGCCGGCTCGTTTTCCGCAGCGGTGTGATGGACCCGGAAGTTCTCCGGCCCGGGGCAGCGTGGCTCACCACCAAAATGCTGGAGAAAGTCTGCGCGCCCGGCGGGACGGCCGAGGAGGTGGCCAAAGCCGGACTCATTCCTCCCGTGGCCGGCAAGACCGGCACCACGGATGACTACCGCGACGCATGGTTCGTCGGATTCAATCCGCGCATCACCTGTGGCGTGTGGGTGGGGCTGGACGATCCGGAGCGCATCATCAGCAAAGGATACGGCAGTAAACTCGCTCTGCCCGTGTGGATCGAAGTGATGCGTCATGCGCAGTCTCTCGGTTACCGGGGCGGCTCGTGGCGCACACCTCCTCTCCGCAGTGTCGAGATTTGCGCTGCCAGCGGATGCATCGCAGGCCCCGCGTGCAACGGGCCGCGGGTCACGGAAACCCTTCCGGAGGATTCTCTCCCGCCCGGTGACTGTCCCGCTCATACCAGAAGCACCCCGCCACTCCCGGGCGCTCAGACTGGACCCTCCCGGCTGGAGCGGCTGCGCGGCGTCGTTAGGTAACCGGAGGTCTTCCCTGTCCGGATGTGCCGCTATTTCCTCCCGCACCTGCGTATGCTTCGGAGTCGGTATTGATCTTGCCTGACAATTCCGGCCCGGATAAAAATCGTTTTTTAATTCGCGTCATTGTCCCTGTTTATGAAGACGATTCACTATTCCGCGCTTTCTCTCCTCGCAGTCATCGCATCGGCCCAGGCCCAGGCTCCCAATGCTCTTCCGGGGCTGCGTCTCTGGCTGGATGCGCAGGACAACGCGACCCTCATCCAAAGCGGCGGAAAGGTGACTCAATGGAATGATAAAAGCGGCAATGGATTCCACGCCACCCAGGACGATGCGTTGCGCCAGCCGGCTGTGAATGCCGCAGCTATCAATGGCCACGCCGGGGTCCGCTTTGACGGAGCAGCCGTTTTCGACAGTCACAATCCTAACGATGATGGTCTCTATCTGACGGCCGATCCCGCCCACCCCTCTATCCCCACCCTGACCGTGGGACGCGCCTATTCCATCTTTATGGTCAGCCAGTATTGGGGAGCCAACCAGAGCAGAACGCTGCAGGGGCGGGACTCGAACTGGCTGCTGGGCAACTGGAACGGTGCCAATGCCTATTTCACTGGTGACTTCGTGGGAAACAGCCCCGCCGCCGGAACGAACAATGCCGTCGCCAATTATGGCACGGGTTCGGTGTCTGACTCTACTTACTTTCTGAACGGACGGAGTGTGGGGCGCAATGGATTCACCGGCTCCCCGGGGCGGCTCGCTCTCGGCACTCCCGCTGACTTCACAGGAGTGAACGGATTCCCGGAGCCGTCCCAGGCGGACATCGGAGAGATCCTCGTCTACAACCGCCTCTTGGGCGATAACGAAACCCGCACCATCAATACCTATCTCGCGGGCCGGTGGGGGCTCGCGCGTCCCAATCAGCAGCACGATTCCACGCAGACCATTCGTTTCACCGGCGGGGATGCGGGAGAAGGGCTGGACTTCCAGGGGAACTTCGTCGCGGCGGTGAACATGGCCGGACCCGCGGTCACTGTGGGAAATGCCAACTTCGCGCCCTCCACGAGCCCCGGCGCGAATGTGACCGTCGGGTTTCAGAATACAGCCGGTCCTGGCGCATGGGGAGCCCCCAACATGGGAGCCACTGCCAATGACCTCGCTCTCAATAACGTCCTCAATTCCATCAACTGGACCGCCGACGGCGATGCCAATGCGGTGAATGCGAACATCGGCGGCCTCATTCCCGGCCACGCCTATAAGCTCCAGTTGCTCACGTGGGAAGCCTGCTGCGGTGACCGCCACTACGGCGTGCAGGTCAACGGCGACCCGGTGAAATACGATTTCCACGAAGCCGAAATCCAGGGACGCAACGCCGCCAATACCGGTTCCGACGCCACCGCGGGCACTGCTGTCGTCCACTCCTTCATCGCCGGCTCGAACTCGATGAACTTCCGCCTCACCGGCGCGGATACCAGCGGAGGCGACCGCAACGCTATTCTCAACGGCTTCACGGTAGAGGACCTCGGCGTCAAAGGCGTGGCCTCCGCCGGCGTCATCACCACCGCCGCCGACATCAACACCACGGGCACTTTCCTTTTCGCGCTCGACTTCGGAAACACCGGCGGACCCAAGAACGTCAACGGACTCACCTTCCAGCCCGCCGAAGGCTCGGCCAACGCCTACACCTTTGCCGAAAATACGCTCGCCTACAATCGCCCCAACACCGGCAATGCGGCTCTCGACGACGTGCTGCACACCATCCGCTGGGAGGAATTTAACGGAGAGGATGACAGCGTGGCCGTGGACCTCCTCGGCCTCACTCCGGGTGCCATCTATGAACTCACGCTGATGTTCAGCGACGGCAACGCCATGAACCGGATCTTCGACGTCAATATCAACGAAATCCAGATTTGGGATGATTTCAGTGTAGGGAGCCAAACCGGTGGCGACAGTACGAAGGCCGCCATGCTGAAGTATCTGTTCACCGCTGACAGCCCCGAGCTGAACATCCTGCTCAACGGCGCCTCCGTGCCGGGGTCCGCCAACCTGGACCGCAATCCGCTTATCAGCGCCCTCACTCTGCGCGTCGTTCCCGAGCCCGGTGCCGCAACGCTCGCGGCGCTCACCGGGGCAGCGCTCCTCCTTCGCAGAAGAAGAAACGGACGGGCCCCGATAAAAGCTATCCGCGTTTCGCCAGCCGCTTGAGCACCACCGCGCGGCTCAACTGCCGGACGGCGTCGCTGCCCACCCATCGCGCACAGCGGTCCGTGGATGCCGCAAGGCGTTCCGCCACAGCGAGCGCGGCCTGATGCAACCCGGCGTTTCTTCCGCCGATGGACCGCAGCGCCCAGTTTACCGCCTTCTTCACAAAGTTGCGGTCATCCGTGGCCGCTGCTTCGATCATAGAAAGAAACGGCGCGAAAACCGCAGGGGCCGCTTTTTTGTCATGCAGCGCCAGACTGGCCAGCAACGCGAACGCTCCGCGCCGCACGAATTCCACTTTGCTCCGCGACCACTTCTCCACCTTCGAAAATGCATGAGGCGTCCGGTCAAAGAGCTGGAAACACACCGTGTCACAAATCGCCCAGTTATCGAAGTCCGCGCACCACTGGTCCATTTGCGCCGCCGTCACCTCCGCCGGCTCATCTACGAGCGCCGCCAGCATTCGCGCCTCATAGTTGCCCGTCTCCCAAAGTGCCGCGGCCAGCGCATGATCGCGTCCGGCGCGTTTCGCCATTTTCTGCATATCCCCCATCGCAACACCAAACGCATCGTCCGTTACAATCCCATATCGCGCGGCCATTTCCCCGCGGCGTTTCTCCGATCCCAGTCTCTTCAGTTCCGCCATCAGAGACCGCACTCTCTCCTCCACCGGCAACATCGCCGGAGCCGGGTGTTTGACGACAGTCGCCTCTTTTTTGACAGCGGGCTTTTTCATAGGGGCATATACAGAGTGAGAGAGGTCACGCCTTGAACCGCTTGCTCATACGCACTACGGGCAGCGTCAGGCCGCCCGCCATCGGCACTTCATAACGCTCTGTGACGGAATAGCCAAAACTCGCGTAGAGCGGCTCGCCCGTCAGAGTGCCCACCAGTTCCGCTGAAGTGAAACCCGCGGCCAGCAGTGCCGACTCACACGCCGACAGAATGCTGCGCCCGACCCCGCGGCGCACGTGAGCGGGATGGACGAAAAATGCGCGAATGCGCGCTGCGTGGATGGCGGGATCCAGGAAGGCATCGCTACCCTCCCAGGCGCGGTCCCCTCCATACACCGCCTGTCTCCGGCTCCAGCCGCCGCAGCCTGCGATCTCCCCGCCTCGCGTGGCAACAAAATACGTCCCATCACGAATGAGGTGCCGGTCCACACCAAAGACCGGACCGAGGGCCGCATCCAACTGGGCGGAAGTATAACAGCCGGCCATCAATTCCCGGACGGATAATCCAATGAGTCCCTCCAGAGCAGAGACGTCCTCTTCACAAGCCGGCCGCAGCGTGTAGTCTTCGTTCACAGAGGACGCATACCAGGCCGGCATCCGGAGGCAAGCGCGGCGAGGCTGCGAGGCTCAGGATTTCTTCAGCGTGCGGTCAAGAAAATCGATCGCCTTTCTCACGACTTCACCACCAAAGATAAAGGTCGCGAAATGCCCGCGATTTTTGACCCAGACGAGTTCGTGGGGAACACCCGCGCGATCGAGAGCCCTGTTCAATGCGATGGCATGCTCCGGCGGCACAATCAGATCGCGTTCCCCATGATAGATGAAGAACGGGGGATCACCGGGTGAGATGTGCGTCACGGGAGAAGCCTCGCGAAAGACTTCGGGAACCGTTGCCGGGGTGCCCCCGAGATAGGCAGGCACGAGCCTCCCCGGCGAAAAGAACCGCATGTCGGCGGGACAGCCTCCGGCCACCACCGCCTGCACTCTGACGCTCCGCGGCCCGTCCAGCGCGCCCAACTGCGCGGCGAGTTGAGCACCTGCGGAATAACCGAACACTCCGATTCTGTCAGGCTGAATGTGATACTCCTCCGCATGTCTGCGCAGCCACTTGATGGCTTCCCGCAAATCCTGCACGGGAGCCGGGTAGTGCCACGCCGGCGCACCGCGATACGTCGCGTTCAACGCCACATACCCCCGCCGGGCAAGACTCTTCGCGATGGGAGTCATATACCACCGCTTGTCTCTGGTCGTCCAACTGCCGCCGTGTATCACCAGCACTGCGGGCCGCCGCGCCGCAGTCTCCGGAACATACAGGTCGCCCTTCACTTCCCGCGGCCAGCCCGCAGGTGAAAAGACCACATCGTG
>DATAIE010000835.1:0-7410 GCA_036262875.1 Verrucomicrobiales bacterium | reverse complement strand
GGACGCGGGCGAGACCGAGAGAATGCCGGAGCCTCCTCCCCCGCCCCCGCCGCCTGTGCCGCCATTCCCGGTGCTGTCGTAGTTCGCCACCGACGTGCGCGTGACACGATAGAATCTCCGGGTGGTGCCCGATGTGGCGTTATCCGCCGCGCTGGTGACGAGGCCGCCGCTGGCGATGTTCGTCGTCAGATCCGTCCACGCCGTGAGGTCTGCGGAGCCCTCCAGTTTGTAGACGCCTCCCTCCACGGAACTCCACGACGGAGTGATGGCGCCATTCACCCCGTTCCGCGAAATGCCCGTGATCTGCATCGCGGCATCCGGTCCGCCTTTCCAAAAGCTGGTCACGGTTTCCGTGACGCTGGTCACCGTTCCGCCTGAAACGGTGCCGTAGTACTGGCGACCGGTGCTGTAGGGATAAACGGGCACTCCGGTTTCCGTGATGGTGCTGAAGTAAGCCCACGTGCCGGCGGGAAACTCCGGCGTCACACACCAGCGCGCGTTTTGTTCGTTGAGGTCAAAGTCCGCTCCCTGGGTCTTTCCGAGATCGCCCAGGTAGTCGTAGTCTTCGAGATAGTGCCCGAGGGCATAGGTCGCATTCACGGCCGGTCCCTGCTGCGCCGCCGTGAGCGTTGCCGAACGCCCCTGCACGCGCGCGGCCCACGCGGGGAGGGTGGTCCGTCCGGTGGCGGAAAGATTCGTTGTCGCCGACTGGCCGTTGCGCAGCACAAAGCCCGACGTCATGCGCTTGAGCCCGCTGTTGGGATCGAGAGGGCTGGTGTAGCCGTAGGGGCCGTACACCGGAAGGCCGTCCGCCGCCCAGGCGAGGATGGGCGAGTGTTTGGTCACCGCCGCGGCACTCTCTGTGTAGCGGTTCGTCGCCGCATCGTAGTTCACATGATCCCCCAGTTGGTAACGAAGGGCCGGAGGCTGGGCGTGATAATGATACTGCTCGCCCGCCTGGTGGGCGAGCCCGGCATCAAACGTCACTCCTTCATTGTGATACGCTTCGCGGTTCCAGATCCCGTCACCGGTCAGGCCGTTGACCGGCGTGGCATCCTGGGCACTCGCGTTCCGGTAGGAGAACGCATCCCGCATGTCAAACATGGCGACTCCGTTCACGTAGAAACCGGAAGCGCCAAGCCCGGTGGCCGTTTTAGAGGCCGCCACTGCGGGATGGCGCGGGATGCGGTAGATGGTGTTGGTATTCCCCGGGAAATTGGGGAAATTTTGCGTCTTTGCCGCATCCAGATACCACGGGCCCATCAGGTGGCTCGGCAGTCCGGTCGTGCGGACATAGACATAAGTGTCGGAGTACGAAATCTCCTGCACGCCCGTATAGGAGGGCGCATTCTCCGTCCCCGATCCGCGGGACCATGTGGTCACCGGGGTGCCTGCCGTCTCCGCGGCGGAGGAGGTGAACAGCCGGGCGTACTTTCCGGAGTCCTGCGTGTACCACGAGGAAAGCTGCGGATCCGCCTGAGCAGAACCATGGAACGCAAGGACGAGGGCAAACGGGGCGAGTTTTCGGCTCATGGGAAGCAGAGGGATTGAGTGAATGCCCATACCCAGGCGCTTCCGTGTAAACGGCGTATGACCGGCGCGGCACTGAATTGTAAACGCACCGTAAAACCATCTGCGCCCCCCATTGTCCTGCGCTACGGTTACCCGGCTCCAGCGCCACGGTCATGTCTTCAACCTCAAACACCGTTCATCATCCGCGTCTCCTCATCGTAGACGACGACAGGAAATTCTGTGCCCTTCTCACGGACTATTTCGATCCTCTCGGTTACAGCGTCGAAGCTGTGCACAACGGGCCTCACGGCGTCGAAATGGCATCTACGGGCAACTGGCAGGCGGTCATCCTGGACGTGATGCTGCCCGGGATGGATGGCTTTGAAGTGCTCAAGGCCATTCGAAAGACCAGTCAGGTGCCGGTGCTGATGCTCACGGGACGCGGCGACGAAATGGACCGCATCGTAGGCCTCGAAGTGGGTGCCGACGACTACGTGCCCAAGACGTTTTCCATGCGCGAGCTTCTGGCCCGTCTGCGGGCCCTGATCCGCCGTTCAGCGATGCTGCAGCCTCCCGCCCCGGAGGAACAGCACGAACCGGATCTGGTGGTGGGAGAACTCCACATCAGCCCCTCCACCCGGGTCGCCTCCATCGGAGGCAATGTCGTCGCCCTGCGCCCGGTGGAGTTCGACCTGCTCGTCTGTCTCGCCAAAGCGAGAGGCCGGGTGCTGACGCGAGATCACCTGCTGGAGCACATCCGGGACCGCGAGTGGGAGGTGTTTGACCGGAGTATCGACGTTCACGTCTCCGCGCTGCGGAGAAAACTCGGCGACGATCCCCGGCAGCCGCGTTATATCCGGACCTACCGCAGCGCCGGTTATATGCTGATCAATCCCGGGCACTCCGCGTGACCGTCATGCGCCTGCCGCTCTACTCCCGCATTCTCCTTTGTTTTCTCCTGAACGTGGCAGTCATCGGAGCGGCTCTCGGGCTGGTGATGCGGGCGCAACTGCGCGCGGGCCTCGAGTCCTTCATGGGCAGTCTGGTTTCCGCCAACCTGCAGGCGGCGGGTGAGACCATGTATCAGCGGCTCTCGTCGCTTCCTCAGTCCCGGTGGGGTGAGGCCGTGCGCGATGTGGAATCCTCCTACGGGGTCACTGCGTCACTGATGCGCGGCCCGGTCACGCCGCTGGCGGGCACTTCCCTGACATTGCCTGAATCACTCAAGAAAGAAATCCAGTCGCGTCAGGACCGCCGCCGCCCGGAAGGCCCAGGCGGAGGACCGCAGCCGCCTCCCCCGCCGCGGGCGCGTGACGACGAACCGGAGGCGGGGCCGGACGAGGACCAGGAATTCGGTCCCCCGCCCCCCCGTGGCGGCAGGCGGGATGAGGATCCTGAGGACGCCCGGGAAGGTCCGCCCCGGCAGGCCCGCAACCGCTCGATGGTGATTCCTTCTCAATACGGAAAGGTTTTCCTGCGTGCGGGCAGCCCTGAGCAGTACTGGGCAGTGATCATGCTGCCTCCACCCGCCGGCTACGCCCCGCGCCCGCCGGCGCCTCTTCTTTTCGTGATCGCAACGTCCTCCATTTTCACCGGCGGCCTCCTGTTTGACATCCGTCCGTGGTTGATCGGAATCGGTGCCGCGCTCGGCGTCTCCGCCGTGCTCTGGCTGCCCATGGTGCGGGGCATTACAGGCAAGGTGAAGGAAACCATGAACGCGACGGAACAGATGGCGGTGGGGAAATTCGATGTCCGCGTGAAGGAAAACCGCGGCGACGAACTGGGACGGCTCGCCCACGCCGTGAACAGCATGGCGCAGCAGCTCGACGGATACGTCACCGGCCAGCGCCGCTTCACCGGCGACATCGCGCATGAGCTCTGCTCTCCCATCTCGCGCATGCAGGCGGCTCTGGGAATCCTCGAAGTGCGCGCCACCGGCGAAAAGGAGCGTCAATATGTGGAGACTCTCAACGAAGAGCTCCAGCACATGAGCCACCTCGTCCAGGAACTTCTCCAGTTTTCAAAAGCCAGTCTCCACCGCGAACTCGTCTTCCGCGACCTTCCCCTCGCTGGACTCGTCTATGACGTGACCGCCCGCGAGAGCGGGGGATATCCGGAAAACTCCGTGATCGTTGACGTCGACGAGGACCTGACGGTGAAGGCGGAGCCGGAGCTTTTGGCGCGGGCCCTGGCCAACGTGATCCGCAATGCCCTGCGCTATGCCGGAGAGGATGGCCCGGTGACGGTGGCAGCGACACTCCACGACGGCCACATTACCATCACCGTTTCCGATCAGGGCCCGGGGGTTCCACCTGAGGCCCTGCCAAAACTCTTCGACGCCTTCTTCCGTCCGGATACTGCGCGAAACCGCGAGCAGGGCGGCGCCGGGCTGGGCCTCGCCATCGTCAAATCGTCCATCGAAGCCTGCCGCGGAAAAATCAGCGCCTCCAATGGGGAACCGCGGGGCCTCCGCATCGCCATGACGCTGCCGTCGGCCTGACAAAAAGGGCTTTCGCTTGAGATACCGCCTCCGGCCATGCCGGGCAACGGTTCACTGACCCGGGGACCGCACTTGCAGGCATTATCATTTTCGCGCGTAGCCTGCAAAACCCTGTAAAACCCGCAAAATCCCCGCCTTTGCCCCCCTCGTTCCAGTCATTGACAGTCAACGCCGGTGACGGAATGTCTGCCGCATGAGTTTGCCTGCTGTTGTCCGTCTACTCCTTGCGTTGAGCGCCGGGGGGTTGGTTTCCTGTGCCACGCGTGTGGAGACGGGAATCACCCGTGTGAAGATTTACCGGCTGAATCCGCAGGCGATGCCGGATACGGCGGAGCCGAGCATTTCGTTTGAGCAAAAGCACTACCTTTACGGCGCGGTATCCGATGAGGACCGGGAGGCGCGGAGGGGGAATTATTACACTGTCTTTTTCCGCACGCCGGACCGGGCGACACCGGTGCGGGCGAGGTTTGAGTACCGGCAGTCGACCACGGGCTTCAAGGTGTATGCCAAGGAGACGGAGGTGGAGGCGCGGAGCGGGCAGGTGCGGTTTGAGGTGACGGGGCCGGAATACCATGACCGCGGGCGGCTGCTGGGCTGGCGGGTCATCCTGACACAGGGCGGACGGGTGCTGGGTGAACGCAAATCCTATCTGTGGGACTAACCTTTTCCTGACCAACCTCAACCAACTCATCACCATGAAGACCGGACTCCTACGCTGCCTTACGCTTGCCTTTGCGGTGGCTGTTTCATTTCCCTCCGCCGCCCGCGCCGGAGACAACGGCATCGTCGCCGTCGTCAACGGACGCCCTGTTCTGAAATCCGAGGTGGAGGACCTCATGCGGGCCAGCGCCATGGAGGTGCGCCGCCGCGTGAGCAGCGCCGCCGAATACGATGCGGAACTGAAAAAGCTGCACGACAAGGTGCTCCAGACGCTCATCGACCAGGAGCTGATCCTCAATGAATTTCAGCCCATGGCCACGGCCTACAATGCCAAGGTGGAGGCGCACGCGGACGAGATGATCAAAAAGCAGTTCGTGGACGGCATGTTCAAAGGAGACTGGAAAAAATTCCGTCAGGAACTCGCGGAGAGCGGCATCGGCATGAAAAAATTCCGCGAGCAGCAAAAGAAAAACGTCATCGTGGAAATGATGCGCGGTTCCTTTGCCAGGCCGGACTCCGTGTATGTCACGAATCAGGACAAGGCGGCGTGGCTGAAGAAGCACGAGGCGATGTTCCGCGAGGGCGGAAAGCTGAAGCTGTGGTCCATCACCATCGATGGCTCCATCCCCGGCAAGGCCACCGCCGCGGAGCAAATGGCGCTGGCCAGGGAAGTGCGCGCCAGCCTGGTGAACGGCGCGGATTTTGCGACCATGGCCAAGGCGCATTCCTCCGACAGTAAACGCGAGGCCGGCGGCAGTTGGAACTGGGTGGACCAAAAGGATCTCAATGAGGCCTTCTGGCCCGTCGTATCCAAGGTGCCCACCGGCAAGATCAGCGACATCGTGCCCATGGGCGGCAGCCTTTACATCTTCTGGGTGGAGGCCCGCTCCGAGGGCAAGATGCGGCCGCAGGCGGAAGTGGATGCCGCCGTGGAGCGCGGTGTGATGATCGAGAAGCGCCAGAAGGCCAACGACGAATGGGTGGCCAAGCTGCGCAAGAAAGCGACGATCACCTATCCGCAGTGAGCGGCTCCCCGCGCGCCATAGGGATCACTCTCGGCGATGCCGCCGGGATCGGTCCGGAAGTGACCGCCGCCGCCCTGGCCTCCGGAGAACTGGATGGCCGTTTTGACTATCGTGTCATCGGCGCGTGCCCGTCTGCCCAGCCAGGCAGGCCGGATGCAACCACTGCCCGGGCGGCCCTGGAGGCGCTGGAGGAATCCGTTAGGCTATTGCGCGCGGGGGAGATCGCCGCGGTGGTCACGGCGCCCGTGTGCAAGGCCTCGATCGCGGCGCAGGGGTTTGCGTTTCCGGGCCAGACGGAGTTTTACGCGGACCGGCTGGGCGTGCAGGATTTTGTGATGTGCCTCACCGGCCCGCACCTCACGGTGGGGCTGGTGACCATCCATGAACCGCTGCGGCGCGTGCCGGAGCTCATCAATCAGGAGGCTATCGTGCGCACAGGCCGGCTGCTGGAGGAGTTTGTGCGCCGCCGGGGCATCGCCCGCCCGCGGCTGGCCGTGGCGGGCCTGAATCCCCATGCCGGGGAGGACGGGCACATGGGCACGGAGGATGGCACCATTATCCTGCCCGCCGTGGAGGAACTCCGCCGCCTCCTGCCGCAGGCGGAGTTTTCCGCGCCTTTGCCTCCGGATACCCTGTTCTATCAGGCCGCGCGCGGCGCGTGGGATGCCGTGGTATGCATGTATCACGACCAGGGATTGATCCCGCTGAAGCTGCTGGATTTTGACTGCGCGGTGAATGTCACCCTCGGTCTGCCCTTCGTCCGTACCAGCCCGGACCATGGCACCGCGTTTGATATCGCTGGCGCAGGAAAGGCCAGCGCGCAAAGCATGATCGCGGCTATTAACCTTGCCGCGGAATTGACGCAGGGGAGTTAGGGAGCGGAAGGGAAACTTCAAAGATCAAAGTTCAAACGTCAAAGAAGCACCAGGCACCAACGACTAACGCCGGTCACACACGGCGATCGTTGAAGCTTGAGACTTGGAGTTTCTTTGATGTTTGATCTTTGATTTTTGAAGTTTTCCTCCCCTCGCATCGGATGTCCACGTTACGGTTTTGCACCCGTCAGCCTGGAATCACGGCGCGGGTGTGGCTTCCTTCACGCGATACATGCGCTGGGTGCCGGGAACGGGGGCGGAGGTGGTGATCACGAAACACCCGGGTGGACGTCCTTCGTCATTCTGGTTTCGTCATTCCTTCGGGATTCTGGTTTCCGGCTTCGTCATTTACGCGCGCACCGCGTCACGGCCTCAGCCCCGCCGCCGCCTTCCCTGTCTCCATTTCAAACGGCACGGAACTGTGGGCGTGGGTGATCCGCCAGGTTTCATCGATCTTCTCCAGACCCAGCGTGGCGCGCCACCACATATCCACGGGGCCGCTCGACTGGCTGCCGCGGACATGGTTGAGGCTGTGGGCAAAGGCGGTGCCGTCCGAGGCGGCGATGCGCAGTTCGTGGAGGTCGTATTCCAGGCTCCCTTCGAAGGAGGACAGCCAGGCCTGCACGCGCTCCCGCAGCGCGTCGACGCCCGCATACTGGAGCGGCACAAGGAGATCGAACGCGCGCACGTTTTCCGCATAGTGAGTCAGCAGCGCGGCGGCATCCTTTTCGCGGATGGCCTGCACCGTGGCGTCCACGATGGCACGCACCGCGGTCTCTGCGGCGGCGGCGGCGGTATCGCGGCCAAAATACACATCCACATGGCGTATCCGGAAGCC
>DATAIE010000834.1:0-7714 GCA_036262875.1 Verrucomicrobiales bacterium | reverse complement strand
GTGATGCTGTCCTACACAGACAGTGCCTCCGCCCGTGAGGTTCAGGGTTCAGTGCCGCGTCGCGGCCTCTGCGGCGATGTCTTTCTTACCGGTATTCCCGCCGGTCCGCGACTGACTGGCGTGAAGGTGGAAACGCTGGTGGAGCGAAAGGAAATCAGCGTCAGCGCTGAGGTGGAAAATATCTCCGCGGATTCCGTCTGCCGTCTCCGGGCAAACGTGAAGAGGGACGGAAAATCCGTAAAGGAATTCACCGGCCCGCCCTTCCGCGCGAAGGATCTCAGGGATGGCCGGGTCAGTTGGACGGAAAAATGGATACCGGAGGCCCTGTGGGACATTCACACGCCAGGGAACCTCTTCACGCTGGAACTCTCCCTCCTCGGCGATTCCGGCAAGGTTCTCGACACCTTTTGGACGTCGCGGTTCGGCTTTCGCGAATTCCGGATCGAAGGACGTGACTTCATTCTCAACGGCATTCCCGTTCACCTCTCCGCGGTGCCGCTCGACAATGCCCAGATCAGCACCGCCACGGCCACTTACGAGGCGGCTTGTGAAACGATGCGGCGTCTTAAATCCACCGGCATCAATTTCGTCTACACGCACAATTATGACTGCGAGCCCGGCTCGCATCTCAGCTTCACGGAGATCCTCAGAGCCGCTGACGACACGGGCATGCTCGTGGCCCTGACGCAGCCTCACTTCAGCGGATATGACTGGAAACAGCCGGGGGCTGACGCCTCCAACGGCTACGCCCGTGACGCCGCCTTTTACGCCCGAGTGGCCGGGAACCATCCTTCCGTGGTGATGTATTCCACAAGTCACAATGCCACGGGCTACGAGGAGGATATGAATCCTGACATGATCGACGGGGTTCACGGCCCCCGGGATCAGTGGTCCGCGAACAATGTAAAACTGGCCCTCCGCGCCGAAGCCATCATCAATCGCTTCGATCCCGCCCGTATCGTCTATCACCATGCCTCGGGAAATCTCGGCCCCATGCATGATATGAACTTTTATCCTAACATGGTGCCCGTCCAGGAAATGTCCGACTGGTTTGGCCACTGGTCGGAGGATGGGGTGAAGCCTGTTTTCATGTGCGAATACGGTGCCCCTTTCACGTGGGACTTCACCATGTACCGCGGCTGGTACAAGGGACGGCGGGAATTCGGCAGTGCCAAAGTGCCGTGGGAGTTCTGTCTCACCGAGTGGAATTCGCAACTGTTTGGCGACCGGGCGTATGCCATCAGCGATGCCGAAAAAACCAATCTCCGCTGGGAGGCCCAACAGTTTCGCGCCGGCAATCTCTGGCATCGCTGGGACTACCCGGTGCAGGTCAGTTCCAACCGTTTCACTGAACGCTATCCTTTTCTCGCCGCGTATATCAATGACAACTGGCGGGCCTTTCGCGGATGGGGCGTTTCCGGTGTCTCCCCGTGGGAATACGAGCACTACTGGAAACTGCGCGACGGTGTGAACAGAGGCCGCGAGGATTTCAAAACCGACTGGCAAAATCTCCAGAGCCCCGGTTTCAGCCCTGACTATGTCGACCAGCGTTATGAGCGGATGGATATCGCTTACAAGGCCGGCGACTGGGAGGCCACTCCCGCGGCAGAGGCGCTGGTTCGCAACAATCGTCCCCTACTTGGCTTCATCGCCGGCGGTCCGGAGCATTTCACCGGGAAGGGCCATAACTACTTTTCCGGCGAGACCGTCCGAAAACAACTTCTCGCCGTCAACGACTCAAGGGAGTCTGTGAGGTGCAGTTACTCGCTGCATGTTCCGCCTGCATTCAAACTTTCGTCGCCGTCCGCGCTCAGCGCCGACGTTCCCGCCGGGCTGAGGATGTCCTGGCCCGTGACGTTTGTGCTCTCCGCAGAGCCGGGGAAATACGAACTCAAGGCGGACTTCAAGTTCCCCGGGAGCGATCCGCAGACGGACTCCGTGACGGTCGATGTTCTTCCCCGTCCTGCGCCCGCAAAAGTCGCTGCCAGAATCGCCCTCTTCGACCCCAAAGGAGAGACGGGCGCGCTTCTTCAAAAGGCCGGCGTGAAAGCGGAGCCCGTCGATGCCGCCACGGATCTTTCCTCCTTCGATATTCTCATCACCGGCAAGGCGGCCCTAACGCCTGACAGTCCCGCCCCTGACATTCGCCGTGTGCTCGATGGTCTCAAGGTTATCCTTTTTGAACAAACCTCCGCCGTTCTTGAAAAACGTTTTGGATTCCGGACCGCCGAATATGGTCTCCGTCAGGTCTTTCCCCGGATTCCCGACCACCCCATTCTCGCAGCTCTCACGGAGACGCACCTTCACGACTGGCGCGGGGCGGCCACCATCCTCCCTCCGGCCCTGGCCTACGAACTCAAGCCCCAGCTCGGCCCCACCGTCCAGTGGTGCGGTCTGACGGTGCCGCGGCTCTGGCGCTGCGGAAACTACGGCAATGTTGCCTCCGTTCTCATCGAAAAGCCCGCATGCGGCGACTTCCTCTCCATTCTCGATGGCGGGTTCGGCCTCCAGTACAGCACCCTGCTCGAATACCGGGAGGGGAACGGGATGATGATCTTTTGCCAGACGGACGTGACCGCCCGCACCGAGAGCGATCCCGCTGCGGAAATCCTCACGCACAATCTCCTGGAATATGTCGCCGGATGGAAAGCGCCCGCCCGGCGGGATGCCATCTATGCGGGCGATCCCGCCGGGAAACGCCACCTTGAACGCACGGGCATCACCCTGAAGGACTACAAAGACGGCAAACTGGAATCCGGCGATGTCCTCATCGCCGGCCATGGAAGCGGCCTGCCTTCTTCGAAAGAAGCGGTGGCGATTCGCGGGTTCCTGGAAAACGGCGGGAGGCTTCTGGCGATGGGCTTCGACCAGGCGGATTCCGATTCGCTGCTTCCCCTCACCGTTTCGTTCAAAAGCGGAGAACATATCGCCTCTCATTTTCCGCCGCCCGGGATGGATTCTCCCTTCGCGGGAATCGGGCCGGCGGAGGTTCACAATCGTGATCCGCGGGAGATACCGCTCGTCCGTTCCGGCGCAGAGATTGCCGGCGGCGGCATCCTCGCCTTCTCCAGAAAACCAGCGGTGACTTTCTGTCAGTGGGTGCCGTGGCAACTTGATCCCTCCCGTTCGCCAAATGTGAAGCGGACGTTTCGCCGGGCCTCCGTTCTTCTCTCCCGTCTGCTGGGGAATCTCGGAGTTCACTCCTCAACCCCGCTCCTGGACCGCTTCCGGCAGCCTGTTGCTGCGACGGACAAACGCTGGCTTTCCGGTCTCTATCTTGATGAGCCCGAGGAGTGGGACGACCCCTATCGCTTCTTCCGGTGGTAGACAGCGCAACCTGCGTTTCTTGAAATCAGGCTAACCCGAAGCATCTTTATGGATGAGCCTTCCACTGTCTCCGGCAACCCATGAAGATCGCGTTGGAATTTGCAGGGAAGTGCTTGAAGGCCTTGCCACGGGAGATGCACTCGGCGAGGCGGGCTCTTATGGCTATGAAAACGTGCGAACCTGGGTGACCTCAAGGCTGCCTTCGATCCGCGCGTTGAGATATACAGATGATACAGAAATGGCCTCAGCAATCCTGGAGGTATTGGTGCGCCTGAAGGGTATCGATGAAGATGTGCTTGCCTGGCAGTTCCGCCGCCGGTTCCAGCGGGATCCCGAACGGGGTTACGGCAAAATGACGCGACGTTTCCTGGAGCAGACTCTGGCGGGTGAGGATTGGCGCACAGTTGTTTCCAGGCTTTCGGGCGGAGGCTCCTTCGGCAATGGTTCGGCGATGCGGGCGGCTCCTGTAGGAGCCTATTTTTTCGACAGTCCGGCGAAAACGGTCACCATGGCAACCGCCTCAGCTACCGTGACTCACGGCCATTCGGAGGGAATTGCCGGTGCGGTGGCGGTGGCCCTCGCGGCCTGCGTCGCCGCCGGCGGACGGGAACGGGAGCCAGCCGGCGTGGCAAAGGCCATTTTTGAAACGGCGGTGCGTTATGTTGGCAACGGGCGTACGGCGGAGGGAATCCGTAGAGCGCAAAAGCTTCCGGCGGACACGCCTGTGGCTGCGGCGGCGTCTTTGCTGGGCAACGGAGCGGAGATCACGTGCATGGACACTGTGCCTTTTTGTTTGTGGAATGCCTGCCGGTGTTTGCATGACTATCAGGAGGCGATCCTCTCCACAATCGAAGCCGGAGGTGATTGCGACACCAATGCTGCCATAGTGGGAGGAATCGTGGCTGCCTGGGCGGGTGTAAGATCCATTCCGGCAGACTGGCTGGCGGCCCGTGAACCGCTGAGGATTGAGGGGGGCAATTCTTAGGGGGTCTTCGCGCGTTTTCATCCGTGCGTCTTTTCGCCGCCGCCGTCAAGATGGCCGGAGCGACTCCTCCGGTCCTGGTCAGAGCGCCGGCATGGTGACGATAACTTTGATTTTCGCCAGTGGTGCTGCGGGCAATCATGCGTTTCAAAAAGGATCACATTCGCAACGGTGACCAACAATCCATATGCTACTAAAATTTCTGCGTTTTGATTTAGAATTGGACAATAAGGGTGCTTTCCAGCACCTTTGCGGTGCCATGCTTCTCCGTGCGCTGTTTCGATTTTTGACCGTTCCGCTAACCGCCGGTTGCTTCGCTTCCTCCGCTCTCGCCGTGGTCGTAGCGGGCACGACGGGGAATACAACGGCTCCCGTGGACAACCCCGGCTGGCTCAATGTGGGAAGCTGCAACAGTGCATCGGCGGTTTATCTTGGAAACCGCTGGGTGCTCACGGCCTATCATGTGAATGCGGGCGGCGGCTTTCCGGTAGTCTTCAATGGAACGGTCTATACCCCCGTGCCGGGAACAAATACGCAGCTCACCAACAACGGGACGCCGGGGATGTCTGCCAATACGGATCTCATGGTTTTCCAGATCAATGCCGATCCCGGGCTGCCTCCAGTGCAGTTGAGTTCCACGGCGGCGGTGTTGGGAGACGATCTTCTGATGATCGGAAACGGACTGAACCGGCAGGCGTCGCGCACCTTCTGGCAGGTGGCGATGAATGCCGGAGCCAACAACGACACATGGACGGAAACCACCGGCGCGCATAATGTGGAGGGCTTCAAAGCCGACACCGGTGCCGCCCAGCGCTGGGGCACCAATGACGCCGAATTCGTGGGCCTCAATATCAACGACGGCGTGGGAGACGTCCGCTCGTTCGTTTCCCTGTTTGATGATGACGTTGGCCGGCCGAACGAAGCGCAGGGGATTCTGGGCGACAGCGGCGGCGGCGTTTTTCACAAGGTTGGCGCGCAGTGGCAGCTTTCCGGCATCATGGTGGCGGTCGGCACCGGCGGGAATCCCGGCTTTTTCGACAATCCTCCGGCGGATACGGCCGCCTTTGGCCAGCACGTTACCATCATGGCGGATCTGAGCTTTTATCGGAATCAGATCCTGGCGCTCACGGTGCCGGAGCCGTCCACGGCGCTCCTGTTTGGTATGGCGGCGCCCTTCACTCTGCGCCGCAGCCGTTCCCGCAAAGGTTGTTCACCACGAAGATAAATTCCTGCACCGGACGGCCTCCAATGAGATGTTCCGTGATGATGCGTTCCAGCACGGCGGGCGTGCAACTGTGATACCAGGTGCCCTCGGGGTAAACCACGGCCACCGGGCCGGAGGCGCAGACGCGCAGGCAATTCGCTTTCGTGCGGAACACGGAGGATTGCGGTCCCGTCAATCCCAATTCCTTGAGGCGGGCCTTCAGATATTCCCATGATTCCATTCCCGCCTCGCGGGAACAGCACTGGGCATCAGATTGATCCGCGCACAGAAAGATATGGCGCCGGCACGCCGGAATACCGAGCGTTTGGCTGATCGCGGCTAGGTCGGCCATCCCCGCGTTACTTGCCGCTGCCCATCTTCATTTTCCTCACGGCATCCAGGCTGAACTGCTTTTGGATGGTGCCATCCGGCATCAGCACGTTCATACCGGACTCATGGAAATCCTGGCTTTCCGTCATCCAGGGCTGGCCGTATTCGAATGGCGTGTAGGAACCGAAGCTGAATTTTGCAGTGATATAAGAGTGGTCTTCGATCTCGCCTTTGATCCCGTCGTCATCCTCCTGTTCGCTTTGCTTCGAACCCCTCTTTTTGCGCAGATCGGCGGGGCAATACCATGCCTCCCGGTCCACTCCGTAGGGTTTCATCTCGTTGTACCACCAGTTCCACAGCACTTTTTCGGAAGGAGGGTTGCCGCTGGCGTCATTGAGGACATCTTCCTGAGGCCAGGTTTGCTTGTCGCTCACATACGTTGCCAGAGCCACGCCCCATCCTCTCATTTTTTTGGCGCAGGCCACGGAGTCGGCTTTCCGGATGTAGTACCCGTAACTGCTCCACGAGATCAGTACCAGCACGGCGATCAGCGCGATGACGATCATCAGTTCCAGAAGAGTAAAAGCACGCGGACGGCGCGAAGGCGGGAGAGGTGTGGCATTCATGGGTAGGGGCCGGTGAGGGCGGCATTATAGAGGTCACCCCGCCGGGGTAAAGTTTTCCTTCCATAATCTTACAGGGCCAATTCCCCCGGGAAACTGAGCGTCTTTTAATCTCTATCCGGGGACAGAATGCCGCTGGTCAGAATCCTCGCACGGAGACCTCCGTTTCCCTTGAGGGCGAGTTCAGCACCGGGGTGAAACGCCTCGTCCATCCAGTGACAGGGAGCGCATTCAGCCACTCCGAAAAAGCGGATGTTCTGGACGGTAAACTCTTTGCCGATGAGTGAATTGAGGTCCACACCGCTGACGATCACATTTCTGCGGAAGACGCCGGGGCTGCGGTCCCACACCTGAAACTGCGCACAGAGAGCCTCGTAGACCTCCCGGGAAAAGAAGGTGATTTGGCCTTTGTAGTTCTCCTTAAAGTTGAAGAACCGGTCGCCCTCGATCCCCTTCCCCGCCGTGAGCACGGCCTCTTCGACTTCCATCAGAGGATAGGTGCCGGCGGGCTGTTCGTGATGACCGAAATAATTGTGCCCCGGGCTGATAAAGAGATGTTCAATGCGCATGGCTGGCGCGGGGCTCTTACACGGGCAGTATTTCCACGATGTCCGCGAAGACGATGCCGCCGGAGTGCGTCAGGGCGTTGCAGCGACCGTAGAGAGTGGTGCCGGGCGGGACGCGAAGCAACTCGCCCGTATGTTCGTCGGCCTCGATGGCGAAGTAGGCGCGGGGATTGCTTTGGTGGGGGACCCCTTCCGCTTCGAGGATGCCGCCGAGAGGTTGTTTGCCCTCGCGAATGAGTTCCCGGACGTGCGGGGAAAAGCCCTCCAGCTGGATGCCGATGGCACCGTATTCGACGGGGGCGTTGTCGGACGTGCGGTGAAGGACGACCTGGCGCATGACGTATTCGTCGGACATTTCGGCCTGGACGACTTCGAGGGAGATCGGCCCGCCATGGAACTCCCGCAGGGTGGGCGTCATGTCGGAGGAGTGGACGAGCACGTTCCGGTAGGGAAGCGGCATGGCATCACCGTCGATAAACTCGACCGGAGGCATCGGCAGGTCGTCCTGATTGTAGAAGTAAAGGAACGGCATGAGCAGGTCGAGCACGCGCGCTCCGTCCGTGGCATCAGGTGTAACGGGCATGACGATGTTGGGGGAGGAAAAACTCGTGGAGCAGACGGTCCACCTGCATGAGGCCGTCGCGGCTGAGAACGATGTCCTCGCCGCTCACGGTGGCAAATC
>DATAIE010000833.1:0-9037 GCA_036262875.1 Verrucomicrobiales bacterium | reverse complement strand
AACACCTCTGTGGCGGTCGGGTGATCCAGTTGCTCCTGCAGCACTTCGTAGACCTCGCGCCGCTGCTTCGTCAGCCGGAATTCCGGGCCAAGCGCCAACGCGCCCGCGGGATCGGGTTTTACGGTTGGACTGGAGGGTTGCCGGCTCATGGAGGGAAAAACGCCATACCTGCGTTCGCTGCCTTATCAAGAATTATTCTAATTAAAGTTCGCTTGCCGCCCTTTCTCCGGATGCATTTGAATTCCATCTCCTCCCATGCAGCCTTCATACCGTGCATTTTCTCATCACCGCCGGCCCCACCCGTGAGGCCATCGACCCTGTCCGCTTCCTCAGCAACCGTTCTTCGGGGAGAATGGGATTTGCGCTCGCCGGGGCCGCGGCGGCGGCGGGCCATGCGGTGACTCTTATTGCCGGTCCGGTGCATTTGGATACGCCCGCCGGCGTGAGCCGGGTCGACGTCACCTCCGCGCAGGAAATGTATGAGGCGGTGCGGGATCATCTGCCCGCCGCCCAGACCGCCATTTTTTCCGCTGCCGTCGCCGACTACCGGCCCGCTCACCCCGAAACTCAAAAGATTAAAAAATCCAGCGAATCCATGACGCTGACGCTGGAGCGCACTCCCGATATTCTGGGGTCGGTGCGGTCCGTCTTTGGCTGGCGCGGATTTCTCATCGGGTTTGCGGCGGAAACGGAGAACCTTTTGCACCATGCGCGGGGAAAACTGGAGCGAAAAGGCTGTGACCTCCTGGTGGCGAACGATGTCTCCCGACCGGGCTCCGGCTTCGATTCCACCGAAAATGAAGTGACGCTGCTGTTCCGCGACGGAACGGTGCGGGAATTGCCGCGAATGTCCAAGGAGGCGCTGGCGTCTCTGATCGTGGCTGAGGTGAAGTAAGCCACCTTGGGGGTGGGTATACACCGTGCAGTGGCGGGCGCGGGCACGTCTCATGCAGAATCAGGGGCAACGGGTACCGCATAAAGCGGTGTCCTTGACCTTACTTCCCATGAAACTTTATCCCAAATCCCTCGTCGTGTGGGCGACTGGCCTGCTTGCTGCCGGTGCCATGGCGCAGACCTCGCCTTTCGTGAATGCCGTTGAGCCGGGGCCTTCCTCCGGGGCCGCCACCGAGCCAGGATCGCCCATCGGCAATGTCCTGAAAGCGAGCGATCTGATCGGCATGTCTGTTATCCGGGACGCCCGCCAGAAAGTCGGAAAAGTTGAGGACGTGGTGGTCGGCCTCGATGATGGACGGATCGTGGTCGTCCTCGTCTCGATCCACAAAAATACTTCGCTCCGCGCCGTTCCTCCCAAGGTTTTGCACTACGATCTGCTTCAGCAGGTCGTGCGGCTGAAAGTCGATCCGGAAAAGGTCGCGGCCTCTCCGGAGGTGCAGCGGCCGACATGGAAAGAGGCGATGCAGACCGGAAAACTGGCCGCTCTTTACCGCTACTTTGAGGAGGAGCCGTTTTTTGCGATTCCGGAAAAGGGAAGCAAAGAGGCGGAGGTGCTCCCGGGAACGATGGAAATGGCCACCAAACTGAGCGGCGGTCCCGTTTTCAACTCGAAGGGCGATCAAATCGGTCAGGTGCAGAACTGCATGGTCGATCTTTCGACGGGCCACATTCCGTTCGTGGTGATCTCATCGGGCAGCTACACTGGAAAGGAAGGGGCCTTGAGTCCCGTGCCGACGGAAGCCCTGAGTTATGACAAAAAGCGCGAGGGTCTTCTTCTGAATGCCGGAAAGGACGCGCTGGCGCTCCTTCCGCACTTCAAAGCCCAGGAATGGCCTGACATGAACAACGGGAACTACACCGACAGCGTGTATCTCGCCTACGGAATCAAAAAGCAAAAGGCGACCACCCCTGCGCCGGACACCGGGAAACCAAGGCTCACCCCGGAGTCCCCGGAAAAGGCCGTGGCGCCTCCGGATCAGGATCAGGCAAAGGAGGATGTGGAAATCGCCGCCAGCATCCGCAAGGAGATCGTTTCCCGGAAAGACATCTCCCCTGATGCCAAAAATGTCAAAGTGACCACCCAGGACGGCATGGTGAAGCTGCTCGGTAAAGTAAAGACCGAGGAGGAAAAGCGCGTGATCAACGAACTCGCCGTGCAGCACTCGGCCCGCGACCGGGTCGATAATCAGTTGGAGGTCAAATAGAGGCCTCATGCTTTCGCCGGGCGTGCATTTCGGCAAACGGCACGCCCGGTGAGATCGCCTGATACCGGGCCGTGGCCGGACTCAGGCGGACGGGCGGAAACTCCCCTCTGCCCGGAGCGGGTGCCTGGATACGGGCAGCCCGCTCTTCATCTTCTTGCGGGGCGGCAAAAGACGGCTCAGGATCTGCGACAGACGGCGACGTTCGCGACGTAAAGGAGGACCGCTGCCGGAACCCGTTCGCTCTTCTTCATGTTTTGCCTCCGGATCATCGCCCTTGCCTCTCTCCTTGCCGTCCCTGTGACGCCGGCCGGGGAACGTGTCGGCGATGCATGGTCGGATTCGAGGAATCCGGTGCGGGTGCTTTTTAAGGGGGAGCGCCTGGACCTGTGGTCGTTGCGTCCGGTGAAAGCGCCGGCGCTTCCCGTCATTCAGCGAAAAGTATGGCCCCGTCAGGACCTTGATCACTTCATTCTCTCAAAACTTGAAGCGGCGGGACTCGCTCCCGCTCCGGAAGCGGACCGCCATGCCCTGGGGCGGCGGCTGTATTTCGATCTCACGGGACTGCCGCCCTCCCCGGAGGATATCGACGCCTTTGTAAAAGATACGGCAGCGGACGCCGTGGATCGCCTCGCCGACCGTCTCATTGCCTCGCCTGCCTTTGGCGAGCACTGGGCGCGCTGGTGGATGGACCTGGTTCGCTATTCCGACAGCAACGGCTACGACTGGGATGAATTTCGACCGCAGGCATGGCGCTATCGCGACTATATCGTTCGTTCGCTGAAGGCGGATAAACCCCTCGACCGCTTCCTCCGCGAACAGCTTGCCGGTGATGAAATGGTCAAAGGCGCTCCGCAAAATGCAGCAGACCAGGATTGCCTCATCGCCACCGGTTATCTCCGGATCGGTCCGTGGGACAATTCGTCAAAGCTCTTCAACGAAGAGCATAAGACGAAAGCTCAGTGGATGGCCGATCTCACAGAAACGACCGCCGGGGCGTTTCTTGGCATGACGATGACCTGCTGCCGGTGCCACGATCACAAGACCGAGCCCCTTGCGCAGGCCGATCATTACCGGCTGCGGGCGTTCTTTGAAGGAACGCAGTTCGCCGACGATCAACCGCTGGACCTCGCGCCGGAGCAGGAGAAAATCCGTGCCTTCAACGCGACCGTGGACGGTCGGGTCAAGCAACTTGAAACAGAGGCAAAGGGCGTTCTCGATGCCGTTCGCACCCGTCTGGGAGGCAAACCCAAAGAGGCAAAAGTGCGGGAGGCTCTGACCAAAGAGGAGCGCGAAAAAGTGGAGACGGCGGAAAAGGCCGCAAAGGAGGCGAAGAAGACCCGCCAACCCTTCACCACAGGGCTTTGTGCCACCGGTGAGAATGCCCCCGGTCCGGCCCGCATTTTTTCCCAGGGCGATCCCGATCAGCCGAAGGACGAAGTGCAGCCCGGCATTCCCGCGATCTTCGATCCTCAGCCCGCGGAGGTGAAGAAACCGGACGCCGGCGGAAACGGCCGGCGCAGTGCGCTCGCCGGATGGCTGGTCTCTCCGCAAAACCCGCTGACAGCGCGCGTCCTGGCCAACCGGCTATGGCAGCAGTGTTTCGGTCAGGGAATCGTCAGCACGCCGGGGGATTTTGGTTGGAGCGGAGGGCGGCCTTCACACCCGGAACTGCTGGATTTCCTTGCGATCAAATTAGTGGAGGACGGCTGGTCATTGAAGAAACTGGTCCGGCGAATGGTGACCAGCGCCACCTACCGGCAGGCTGCTCACTGCGTGGACGATTCCAGCCGAACAAAGGGCCTGGGCACCGACGCGTCCAATACCCTCCTTTGGCATATGAATCCCCGCCGGCTTACCGCCGAACAGTTGCGCGATGCGATGCTGTTCGTGTCAGGAGCGATGCACGCCTGCGAGGGCGGTCCGCCCCGCTGGCCTGCGCTCCCCGATGAGGTTCTGGCCGCGAATCCCGCCTTCTACGACGACAATGAGACCAAAACCAAAGGCTGGTATCCGAGCCCGCCGGAGAAGTTGATGGTCCGCAGTCTCTACCTTGTCCAAAAGCGCAGCGTGCGGGTGCCGTTCATGGAAACCTTTGACCTGCCGGACAACTTTGTCAGTTGCTCGCGCCGGCTCGTTTCCACGGTGGCTCCGCAGGCGGTGACGCTTTTGAACAATCCCTTTACCGTGCAGATGGCCCAGGCGTTCGCCGCCCGCATTGAAAAGGTGGCGGGCAATGACCCGGGTGAACGCATCACGGCGGCGTGGCGACTCGCGCTGGGCCGCGATCCGGCGGAAGCGGAGCGTGCGGTGGCGCTGCGCCTGTTGCAGAATGGAACGTTGCCGGAATTCTGCCGTGCGGTGATGAACCTGAACGAGTTCCTTTACCTCGATTGACCGGTGCCCTGGGTGCGCCTGTTTCGGGGTCGTAAAAGTTTTTTGTTACGCGGAGGCGCAAATTCCGGGAATGTATTTGCGTGCGGAATCCCTTCGCCACGCGGTATTCCTGTTCCGCACTCCCATGACACCACCTTCCGATCCGGCTCTCTCTGTGGATGGCCTGAGCGCTGAAAAGCTCCTCGCCGGCGCTTTGCACAGCGCGCCTGTTTCGTCGCCGGCCTTTGGCTGGGAACCGCCTGCATTGGAGGATGTGGCCGCATGGCTGCCGGAATACGAGGTGCTGGCCGTGGCGGGCAGGGGAGCCATGGGCGTTGTCTACCGGGCGGTGCAGCGAAAGTTTGGCCGGCCCGCGGCGATCAAGCTTCTCCCGGCCAGTCTCGCGGAACGCGAAGGAGTGGTGGCAAGATTCGAGCGGGAAGCCCGCACCATGGCGCTGCTCAATCACCCCAATATCGTCACGCTCTACGACTTCGGGCGCACGGTGGAGGGACATCTGTTCATCGTCATGGAATATGTGGAGGGAGCGGATCTCAGCCGTATCCTCCGCAGCACCGGCCTTACCGTCCCTCAGGCCCTGGAAATCATCTCTCAGGTTTGCGATGCCCTCCAGCATGCGCACAGCCGCGGTTTCATTCATCGCGACGTCAAACCGGGCAACGTGCTCGTCAATACGGAGGGGCGCGTGAAAATCGCGGACTTCGGCCTCGCCAAGCTTCTGATTGAAGATGCCCAACACTCCCGCGCCACCCTGACAGGAACCGTCCTTGGCACGCCGGATTATACGGCGCCGGAGCAACTTAAAGGCGGGACGGTGGACCACCGTGCTGATATCTACAGCCTGGGCGTGATGTTCTACGAAATGCTCACGGGCGACCTCCCCCGCGGCGCGTGGGAACCGCCGAGCAAACGCGTTCAAAAAGCAAACGCTGACCTGGATGAAGTGGTGACCCGCGCCATGCAGTCGGAGCCCGACAAACGGTATCAACAGGCGAGCGAGGTGAAAAGCGCCGTTCAGGCGGCGGCGGGTGAGCCGGGCGGCTTCATGAAGCCCCCGGCACGGGCGAAACGCATGGAGGTTTTCGCTTTGGTCGTGCCCGCCATTTCCGGGGCAGCGGGTGCAGTGCTGATGAATACCAACGGTGCGGCCTCCCTGGCCGGCATCGTATTGATGGGGCTGGCGATCAGCTTGATGTTTGGAATGTGCCTGCGGTGGAAGCACGCCGCGGCTGGCGCAATGGCTGGCACTCTCATCGGCATGCTTGTTCCGCTGGGATCATTCAGTGTATCGTTTTCGACCAGCAAATTAAAGCTGGGACTCTATTGCGCGCTCTTTCTTGCGCCCTTCTTTTTCCGCCAGACGCGCCGCTGGTATTCTGTGGCGATGATAGTGCTGGTTTGCGGGCTTGGGGCTTTTGCGGCCCGAGGAAGGATGAGCCGGTTCCTGACGCCCGCAAAGACAGAGGAGGCGGCCGCGAAGATTGCTCCCAGCCAGCGGGCCATCGGGGAGATGGATGAACTCATCAGCGATCTCTCCGATTTTCAGCCAAAATTCGAGGAATACGCGAAACGCGGAATCACTCACTATTGGTCTGAGCGGGAGCAGAAAGAGCAGGGCCTTTACCTCCAGCAACTGGCCGGCAAACTCAAAACCCGCGCTGCGCTTTTCGCCGCAGGTGATCCCAGGCGTGTCGAGGCGGAGACACGCGTGGGGATGCTTCAGGCCGCCCACGACGCGATGCGGCTGCCGTCGATCTCTCCTGAGACCTGCGTCAGCACGGATTTTCGTGAAGGGTACTTCACCACGCTTTTCAACGATTGCGAACTTCTTCCCGGTCTCCGTCTCTACTCGTGGATGGGCCGGAACGATCCGGACAGTTGTGTCTACTGTGTGGAAATGAGCGGCATCGAACCTCCCCCGCCGGCGCGCGCCGAAACGGACACCCTCGAACATTATCCGGAATTCTGGCCGCTCGACATGCCTCTGGAACGCCCGCGCATGCCTGCCACCAGCCCCCGGTCCAACGCGGAACTGGAGTGGCTCGTCTCGCAATTGCCAAACGAAACAGCGGCGAGTTCCCCCGGGCTGACGGTGGCTGCCTTCGATGCCGCCGGCGATCCCCAGCTCAAGTGGATTCACTGGTCCCGGAGCAGCGAAGACCGTATCCCGTGGGCTGATGGAGAACCACGGGACGCGGACGGTTCCTCCCGCGGACGAATCATTGTGAAGGGCGCAAAGTGTTACACTGTATTTGATTCCATTCCGCGCCCGCAGCTTTTTGGCGATGTAGCGGCCCGTCCCATCGCATGGGCCATGCGGAGAGTGATGCAAGCTGATGTGCCGGCCATCGGGAAGCAATTGTCGGCGGGAAGTGATGGGACCGGACTTTCGCGATGGACCCGGTTTCACGACATCGAAGAGCGCTACAACGACTTTGTCGGTCGTGGATCGGTCGCTTACTGGCCGGAGGTCGCAAACTCAGATCCCGCCTGGAGAGGACACCTCGATGACCTGGCCCGCATCAATGACCTGGTCCGGAGTGCCCGGCCGGTGCAATATCTTCCGGCGCGGTCTGTTCACTTTGACTACGTCCATGTACAGGGAAGCCGGTTGTTAACCACTCCTTTCGTTTGTTCGCGGGAAGTGGCGGAAAGAATCGCCGCGGCCTGCAAAGCGCATCTTCCGTCACCCGCAGATCAGGAGGAACTGAACGCGGTGGCAAAACTTCTGCCGCAGAACCGGATGGCCCACTGCGGAATCACACCGGAGACCTCCCGCGGCTTAAAACTCTGGCGCGAAAACGAATCGAATGCGCCTCTCACCATTCAAGCCGCGCCCTCCGGCGAAGGTTCGCTCCGGCGGGGGCTCACGCGAGCACTGCTCGTGCTCGAATGGCCGGATGAGGCCTCTAAAGAACGACGGCGCGTGAAACTTCCCCCGTGAGTTGTATGAGCGCCACTGTCAGCCATTTTCAACCGACCCGCTGGACTCTCATTGCCGAGGCAAACGGACCGGATCGCTCTATTGCGCGGGCCGCTCTGGAGAAACTGTGCGCGACTTACTGGTATCCTCTTTACGCCTACACCCGGCGGCGGGGACATGCGCCGGAGGATGCCGAGGATCTCGTGCAGGGTTTCTTTCTCCGGTTGATCGAACGGGATTACTTTGCCGCAGCTTCCAAAGAGCGGGGCCGTTTGCGCTCGTTTCTGATTCACCAGTTGGAATGCCATCTTGCCGACGAATCGCGCCGCCGCACGGCTGCAAAACGCGGCGGTGGCCAGCCCCTTGTTTCCATCGACATTTCTCAGGCGGAGCTTCTCTATGCCGCGGAACTTTGTACGGAGGAGACTCCGGAATCGCTTTACCATCGGCGCTGGGCGCTAACGCTTCTTTCGGAGGCGCTCTCGTGCCTGGAGAGCGAGTGTGAATCTGCGGAGTTCACCCTCCTGAAACCGGCCCTCACAGAGGCCACGGCAAAGGCTCTCGACACGGTCGCTGTCGCGCGGGCTCTCGGCATTCCGCGCGATCAGGTCCGCGTGCGCGTTCACCGCCTGCGTGCAAGATTCCGCGGTGTGTTGAGAGAACGCGTCGCGGCTACCCTGCACACAGCATGTGTTTCTGAACTTGAGCAGGAAATGCAGTCGCTGCTCGCACTTCTCCGGTAGCGAATGCCATTTGGCGCTCAGTCTGTTTCCTTCGCAGAGATCACCGCCGCGAAAGCCCCGGTCGCCGCAATCAGCGGATACAATCGTTCGTGATACCAGAGCTTTGCGAAATAGAGACCGATGGGGGCCGCAGGAAATTGGGTGCCATTCTGCGTGAGTGAAAGCAGGGCCTCCACACCTTTCGCCAGGATCGTTTCCGCGCACCCGTGCAGTGCGAGGGCTTCAAGCGCGATCGCCGTTTCCTCGATCGACGGCGGCAGATCGCCTTCGCCTCCCGACCACGCTCCGTCCGGGCGCTGTGCTTTCACCAGCCACGCAGCCCCCCGCGCCCGCAGGTGTTCGGTTCCGGGGACGGCGGAGAGATATTTCAAAACCGCTGCCGTGCCATAGACAGGGTTCGCTTCGGAAGCCAGATGCTCGTTGCCAAACCACAGCGGCTCCCACCAGCCGTCAGTATGCTGAGAAGCCGCGAGATAGCGCATCATCCGCTTCATCGCGCGGGCGAGCCGGGGCTCCGGCAGCATGCGCCATGCGTGAAGCGCGGCGAGCACATGGGCTGTGATCTCCGGCGTGCTCCGGTCGAACGGCAGGGTGCCCCATCCGCGGCAGAACGTGGGAATTCCACCATCCCGGTTTTGCAGGCTCAGCAGCCAGCGCACCGCGTGCAGTGCGGCCTCGCTGTCATCCGGTTCGCTCAGGAGCCGCAATGCCAGCAATGCTCCGGAGGTGTCGTCTGCATCAGGAACTCCTCCCGGAAGATCCGTCCAGGCCCAGCCGCCGCGCGGGGAATGTGTGTAGGGATGCGTCACCTTGTATTG
>DATAIE010000832.1:0-2958 GCA_036262875.1 Verrucomicrobiales bacterium | reverse complement strand
GGAAGCGCCGGATGACGAAGGAAGCGATCCCTTTGCCCCGTCTGATCCGTTTCAGCCGAAATAGGAGCGGCGGGGCGCAGGGATTCGGGTATCGCTCTGCGACGCGCGCCTCAGCCCGCCCGGCCGGACGATCGCCATTCTGCGGCGCAGCCTGGTGGCGGGCCGTTGACAGCCATGGGCGCTCGCGACAAACTTATTCTATCTGATCCGCCGCCGTGTTTTCATGAACTGTCTCCCGCCCTGTGTGTTAGGTATTCTCTCCTTTGGCGCGGGATGGTGGATTGATTCGCGGCGCAGTGAAACACAAGGAGAGGACGTGAAATGTCAGGAAGGCAGTCGTCGCGTGATATGAAACCCGCCCTCGTCCTCCCCGCGCTCCTGCTCTGCACTGGGAGCGGTGCTTTTATGCATCATTTTACGGCAGGGCGCTCCGGCCATGGATCGGAACACGCAGGGAAATCCGCGGGCGAATCCATCGATGGATTTTCCCGGAAAGTAGCAGTCACCCGGGTATTGAGTGCGCTGATGGAGGCGGCACCAAAAGACGGCAGTGTGGACTGGAGGCTCCTGGAGGAAAGGCTGGCGGCGATGGAGCCAGGCGATTATCTGCCGGTAATCCGCCAGTTGACCGGGCAGGATGGTCACTTTCCTGAAGAGGAGAGCCCCCTGTGGACGGCCCTAATCGAGCGGGCGGCGACTGCCGATCCGAAAGGCCTGCTCACTTTCGCTGGAGAGGCGTCTCCTTTTGAGCGCCTGGGAGCCGTAGCCGGAGCGTGTTTCCGGCACGATCCCGAAGCCACGCTCGCAGCGATCCTGAAACTGGAACCGGCAGTGAAAAGTGAAGGCCCAGGGAGGTTCCGGATTTACGATCTGCTCTGCCACGCACTTTCCAGCGCGGGGACGAACGACCCCGCTGTCAGCCTGCGTGCATGGGAGCAGGCCGGCCTGCTGACGCCAGGGAACTTCCCGGCATCTGAGAACGCTCCCGCAGGCGTGATGAGCAACGTCTTCCTCCGGCGAAATGAATTCGGAGACTCTTCCGGACGTTCACAGCTGGTTTCGCAGTTGGATGAAGCCGTGGGCTCCTGGATTCGGTGCGATGCCGGTAATGCCCTGGCTTTCGCGATGAGAAATTCGTCTCTTCTGAAGGCGGCGGTTTCCGCATGGGCGGGCCACGACATCGAAGCGGCGGTGGCGTGGGTTCAGGCAAACCCGGAGCAATCCAGGCTCGCTTTCGAAAAGATCCGTGAGGGAGAGCCGGGGAATGGCTTCGGTCCCGATCCCTATGAGCACGTAACTGCTGTTGAGCGGCTTTATCTCGAATATGCCCGGCAGCATCCGCTGGAGGCGGAACGGTTTCGGGAAAAGGTCACGGATGGCCCATTGTTTTTTCAGTGCCAGATGGAGGGCATGACGAAGGAACCAGTGGAGGCAGCCGCCGCATGGGTGCAAACGCTGCCTGAGGAAAGGCGGGATGCAGCCTGCTCTTACAATCTGACGAAGCTGGACCGGAATCAGGAGAGGGCTTTCGCATTTTGCCGGCTCTGTCCCAATGCCGGTTACTTTACTCCGGACCCGGAAGTGATCGAATCTGAAGCCCTGCGCGACCCGGCGGCACTCGCGCAGTTCCTCGTGTCGAAATCCGGGGGAGCGGCTGGATCGCCGCTGTCGCGCGTGATGGAAATATGGCGGGAAAACGATCCGGTCGCCGCGGAGCGTTATCTCCGGACCCTGCCATCTGACGAGACTCAGGGGCGGCTTCTGATGGAGAGTTCACAAATCCTGCGGGAGGAAAGCCAGGAGGCGGCCATCGCCTGGGCCATGACTCTGCCGCATGAATCCCAGCGTATCGGTGCCTTCCGCTGCATCCTTGGCGATGATCCCTCTGCCTCTACCGGGTGGATTGACCGTCTGCCGGAACCCGCCGTGCGGGAGGCGCTCCGCAACCCGCCGCAAGCCCCGGAGGATCCATTCCCGGCGAAAAACGATTTGCCCGCGGAGGGGGAGCAGAAGTGAAAAAATGTGTTAGCATGGAGACGGCGAAGCCGCCGTGGATTTGCGTTTCTGTGAACTTGACTGCATGAGTCCCCGAATCTGACGTCCCCATGAGATCGTTGACGTTTGTTGCCGTTGGTCTTCTCTGCTTTAGCACGGGATGGTGGATCGATTCCCGGTGGGATGACAATGCCAGGGAAGTGGAAAGAGAGCGGCATATTCCGGCGATGAGTGAAAAGAAGAGTTCTTCCAAAGAGACGGGAGAGCTGTTGGAGAAGAATGTGGGCAGCGGCGAAACGGTGAGGGCGAAGACGCTGGAGGAGCTTCTGCGGATCGTCAAAAATGTTCCCTATTCCACCGGCCGCGCGCGGGTGGAGATCGCCCTTCGCCAACTCACTGCGGCGGAACTGGCAGCGGTGGCGACGGAGATGCGGGCGCTGTTCAAAAGGCCCGGCACCGCGGCGGCCTTTCCGCGGCAGATCCGGGAACCTTTTATACGGCGGTGGCTCGCACTCGATCCGCTGCCGGCGCTGGCGTTCGCCGGAGACTTTGTCAGCTTCATCGGTGAGGAGACGGGCTACGCCAAACTGTACGGTGAGGCGGTGCAGCGTGCTTTTCAGACGGGCTATGAGCCGGTGGCGCGCATCCTGGAGCGCAGTCCCGCGCTCTATTCCGCCGTGCGGGATCAGTGCCTGGAAGCTGTGAAGAGTCTGCCGCCGCAGGAGGCGCTCACCAGGATCATGGCGCTGGATGCGAAGACCGGCTACAACCGGAACGATGCCGGCAGCCTGGGGGAGATTCCCTCGCGATGGATCGAAAGCGATCCGCGTCAGGCGATGAACTGGGCTCTCGCTCTGCCCCGCGGCAACATGCGGCGGCACCTCCTCCATGAAATGGCCAGTGCGTGGGGACAGCGGAACCAGGAGGCGGCGATGACATTCTTAAAGGAAACACCGCTCACCG
>DATAIE010000831.1:0-1936 GCA_036262875.1 Verrucomicrobiales bacterium | reverse complement strand
GTCAGCGGATTCTCCCGCGACATCAGCCATCCCGCCAGGTCGCGGCGCGTGAGGCGTTTTTCCTTTGTCGACTCCTTCACATTGCCGAGATACCGGGGCGTGGAGGGAAGGACCACTTCCCCGCTCTCATTCTGCCAGTCCCCGCGCGGCAGAATCCTGACCGTTCGCTGATTGGGCATTGCCGTGGTCACGAGGCAACGGTCCGCAGCGGTTTCCAGTGCCGTCCGGTCCCTCTTCGCGCTTTCCAGTTCCTGCCGTTCCGCAGCCAACTCCGGAGCGATGCTCCGATAATGGGCGGCAAGCTGCTGCCGGGCGCGCTCATCCCGCTGTGCGGGAGCGGCCTTGAGGAGTGCTGCGATGTCCGCGGGTGGCAGGCCGGCAATGGCCCGTGCGGTCTCAAGAGAGGCTGTGCTGCTGATCCGGAAGTGTCCCAGCCCGTGCGTTTTGCTTTCGTGATTTTGAAGCAGTTCCACGATGAGCACATCCCCCTCCGCGAGCGTCACCGGTTTTTCCATGGCGACCACCAGTTGATGAGGCTTTCCGGATTCCGGCGCGATGGCCCATCCGAATTGTTTTCCCTTCACATCGCCATCGATGACCGCCGCCGCGCTGAATCCCTGATAGGGGGAGTTGGCCGCCGCGTTGCTTTGCTCAAAGTCTGCATGAGCACTGGTGAATTTGACGATCTCCGTCGCGCCGCCCTTCCGCTGCACCTTCACGGCAAACTCCGTGAGAACAAAATTCCCGTTCCCCGCGCGGCCCGGTCCTTTCGCCGGCAATGACTCATGCGGCAGAGCCTCCAGGCGGAAGCCGGCAATGTCACCGCGAACGGCGTCCGTCGTAAGGATGTAGGTCCCCTGCCCGTCTTTCGGGGATTTGGCCAGAATGGCAGCGTCAGGCCCCTGCTCGAGAGTGACACCCGCCGGCGCCTCCATCTTTGTGAACGTCACCGGATGCCAGTCGCCGGATCTTGTCAGGTTCTCCTGCACCTGTTTTTCCCACGCCGCCTGGGACGAAACCAGTTCCGGATGAGGAGCCGCGAGATCCTTCTCCAGTTTCGCAATGCGGCCCGACAACCCCGCCTGTTTTCGCTGCGCCTCCTCGCTCAGCACGGGAATTCCGTCGCCGCGTTTTCCCACGGCCACTTCGTCGATATCCGCAAAGAACGCGCCAAGCGAATAAAAGTCGCGCGCGGTCATGGGATCGTACTTGTGATCATGGCACTCGGAGCACATGAACGTCTGGCCCAGCCATGACGTACCGATGCTCTTCACCCGGTCGGTCAGGTATTTGGATTCGTACTGCTTCGGTTGAGCACCGCCCTCCTCCGTCGAGAGAATGAGGCGGTTATACGCACTGGCCACACGCGTCTCCAGCGAGGGCTCCGGCAGCAGATCGCCCGCAATTTGCTCCTCAGTGAAACGATCAAAGCGTTTGTTCCCGTTGAACGCCCGGATGACGTAATCGCGCCACGGCGAAACCGGCACCGGCGTATCGCTGTGATAACCGATCGTATCGGCGTAGCGCACCTGATCCAGCCACCACACGGCCATCCGCTCGCCGTAAGACGAGGCGCTCATCAGCCGGTCCACGAGTTTTTCGCACGCGTCCGGAGCCGTGTCTTTCGCGAACACATCCACCTCCTGCGGCGATGGCGGCAACCCTGTCAGATCCAAATAAAGCCGCCGCGCCAGCGTGACCTTGTCCGCTTCCGGCGCAGGCGCCAGGCCCTCCTCAGCCAGCCGCGCTCCAATAAACGAATCCACCGGATTGCGAACCGGCAGTGCCGTTTTCGGGTTCTCCGGCGGCTTCGGTTTCACCGGCGGCAGATAGGCCCAGTGTGCTTGATAGGCGGCCCCCTGGGCGACCCAGCGTTTCAGGATTTCCTTCTCCCGCGCACTGAGCTGCCGGGCCTCGTCCGGCGGAGGCATCAGGT
>DATAIE010000830.1:0-5526 GCA_036262875.1 Verrucomicrobiales bacterium | reverse complement strand
CGTTCCATGCGACCGGCTGGCAGAGAGTCAAGCCCCGGCCTCGCGCCAGGAGGTCCTGTGCTCAACGTCCTGGAACAGCGGCGCAGCCCCGCGGATTTGTTGAGTATTTTGGATCACTCTGATAGTAAAGGGCATGATTTCCTCCCCCTCTCACAGCCGGCTTGTGACGGCAGCCTCCGCGGTCCTCGTGCTCGCCGGCGTGGTGGCGCTCTTCTTTTCGCAGTCCACCGTGGAGTCCCGGGCCGGGCTGGTGACGGCACCGAAGAAAAAGAAGGTTCTTCTCATCGGCATCGACGGCTGCCGCAGCGATGCACTTCAGGCGGCCGATGCGCCGCGGTTGAAGGCGCTCGCTGCGGAGGGTACGGTCACCTGGAATGCGGTGGCCGGCGGCGAACTCAACGGTCCCACGCAGCAGCCCACTGTGAGCGGGCCGGGCTGGAGCAGTATCCTTTGCGGTGTCTGCATGGACAAACACCGCATTTTTGATAACAAATTCATCGGCCACCAGCTCGAACGCTATCCTCATTTCTTCCGCCGTCTTAAAGAGGCGCGTCCCGCCCTCCTGGAGGGACAGGCCAGCACATGGGCGCCGCTGGAAAATATCATCCTCTGGCAGTCGGCGGCCGATTTTGTGGACTGGCATTTTCTCTCCCTTGTCGGCACCCATAAGATGAAGGACGCCCAGGCCGCGGATGCTGCTGTCAAATGGCTGCGCGACGCTTCGCCGGATGTGCTGTTCATCCACTTCGACAGCGTGGACGAGGCGGGACATGCCACGGGTTTTACTCCCGCCAACCCGGAATATCTGGCCGCCATTCACGACGTGGATACCCATGCCGGCGAACTGATGGACGCTATTCGCACCCGTCAGGATTATCCAAACGAGGACTGGCTCACCATCGTTGTCACCGATCACGGCGGCAACGGCACGAGCCACGGCGGACAGTCGCCCGGGGAGCGCCGCATCTTCCTGATCGCCAGCGGCGGCCCCTGGCCAAAGGGCCGGGTGAGTGAGGACACTCCGCGCCAGTCCGCAGTGCCCTCCATGATCGCTTCCTTTCTGGACATCTCCGTCCCTGACGCCTGGGGCTGGGAACCCGCATGGTCTGTGAAGTGAGGCCCGGTTCAATTCAAGCCTGGATCGTCCGGCATCTTTGAAAGCAGGTGGAACCACGGGCCCATGCTGCTGAGCAGATCACTCCAGAGGCTGCCGGAATTGTGACTTTGCAGGACTGAGCGGTCCGGCTTGCGGGTGATCCAGGAGCGGCGCTTGAGTTCGCTTTCCAGTTGTCCTCCGGACCAGCCGGAATAGCCAACAAATGCGCGAACGGTTTCGCCATTTTCGAACCGCTGTTTGGCATCCTCACGGGTAAGGTGCGTAGTCCAGAGGAGTGAGCCGGACCCGGCCTCCCATTTGAGTGCCACAAAAGTGAGCTGCTCCGTGCTGACCGGTCCCCCGGCATAGACCGGAATTTTGGCCAGTGGCTTGAATTCCGAAGCGGTGAGCAGATCGCCGGCGGTTTTCCCCAGCGGCCGGTTGAGCACATAGCCGTGGGCTCCCTCGTCGTGCCGGTGCTCCGTGAGCAGCAGGACCGTACGGTGAAAGTTTGAGTCCTGCAGCGAGGGATCGGCGAGAATCAAAGAGCCGCGCAGACAAAGCTGGGATGAGTCGTCGGGAGTCATGGCTGTTTCCGGCTCCCGTCGAAGGGGGCCCGGAGTGCCAATGAATACTGGAAAAATCCCCTGCACAACCGGCAGCGTATCACTGCATCGGCAGAGTGAAGGTGAGTCGCTTGTCCCCGCGGACGACGACGGCTTTGACGGATTCACCGATCCGGTGAGTGGTAAGCAGTCTGCCGATGACCTCCGCCTCAGTCGCGCGGGCGGAGGAGCCGTCGATTTCGACGATGATGTCGTTCGCAAGGAATCCGGCATTTTTCGCGGCGGCGTGTTTTCCGTACTGGCCGACATGTTTCGCCCGAAGTGCCAGCGCGCCGGCACTGAGTTTGAGCGCCTCGCGCTCGGCGGCGGGGAGTTCCTCCAGCAACAGTCCACCGGTGACCATTCCGCGCATTCCCCAAGTGCCGGTGCGGCGGGAGATGTCGCTCTTTTGCCGCCAGGGGCCGGAGAGTTCGAGAGTCATCTCCTTCGAGGCTCCGACCCGTTTCACGGTCACGGCGAGAGTGGCGGTGTCGGGTGCCCGGTGCAGGGTCCAGCTCAGGTCGGCGACGGACACCAGCGGCTGGCCGGCGAGTGAGTTGATTTCGTCGCCCGCCTCCAGCCCCGCTTTGGCGGCGGGGGAATCCTTCGCCACAGAGGTCACCTTGACCGCGCGGTTAGGGTCCATTTCAAGACCGATGCACTCCGGCCCGGGATGCGGAAAAATCCACTCCGCCGGCACGGGCTTCTTTTGTTCCCAAATCGAGGTGCGGAAGGCATCCCCGATTTGATGGCAGTGCACGCAGCTTTGCACCACTTTCCCCTCCCAGTTGAGTTCGCGCTCGTATTTGCCGGCCAGGCCGGGAATCTCGACCGGTGTTTTGAAAGGTGCCGGTCCGCCCTGCTTTCCGGAGAGGGATTCTTTATTGGCCGGATAACCGCCGTGAATGGCGAGGGCCGCCTGCAGCGTCTCCTTCAGCCCGGCGGTGGACTTCTCCTGCGCATTCTTTTGATGGGTCCACGAGCCGTAGCGTCCGTAGACAGTTCCGTCACCATTGAAGACCATGGCGGAAAACGAGAGATCGTAGTCAAACTGGAAGCGCGTGAGATCGAGCGCGTTGGCATTGATGACGCGGACACACACAAACTTGTCCAGCAGCGGAGCCACATCGGATTCCTGGAGCAGCACCTGGGCATCGATGCCCATGCAGGCCAGGCAGGGCACGCAGCGAAGCACGATGAGGAGCGGCTTATTCTGGCGCTTTGCCTCCTCGAATCCCTTTTGCCAGTCGTTGTAAATCCAGCGTGCATCCTTCTCCATTGCCGCTCTGTCGCCGCGCACGGCCCCTTCCCGGTCCTTCACGGCATCCGCCATGGCAAAGGGATGACTGAAGAGGACGAGGACGGACGCGATCAGAAGCGGAAGACTTTTCATTTGGCCGCGTTTTCTCAAAAGCCGCTCCGCAGCGCAATGCCGCATCTGTGGGGCGGAAACCATACCCGCGGTGAATTTTCCTTTCCTGCCTCCCCGCTTCTCTGCTCCATAATGCCTCAGCAACCGACATGAACAAATTCACCCGTCTCCTTCTGTGGATCGCAGTATCCTCGCTCGGCGTCATTGCCGTGCTCATTTCCGCCTTTCAGCGCGGTGAACCGGTCAATGCGCTGTGGCTGGTGGTGGCGGGCGTTTGTTCCTTTGCGGTTTCCTATCGTTTTTACAGCGCGTGGATCATGGCCAAAGTGCTGACGCTGGATGAGCGCCGGGCACCGCCGGCGCTGACAAAATCCGACGGCAGGGATTTCGTCCCCACCAGCAAATGGATCGTCTTCGGCCACCACTTTGCGGCCATCGCCGGACCGGGGCCTCTGGTGGGGCCGGTCCTTGCGGCGCAGTTTGGTTATTTGCCCGGCACGCTCTGGATTCTCATCGGTGCCACGCTCGGGGGCGGTGTGCATGATGCCGTCATCCTCTTCGCCTCTATGCGCCGGGAGGGGAAATCGCTGGGGCGTATGCTCAAGGAGGAGATCAATCCCTTCATCGGCATGATCGCCATGTTCAGTCTTCTGGCCATTATGACCATCCTGCTCGCCGTGCTGGGCCTGGTGGTGGTGACCGCGCTTTCTCACAGCCCGTGGGGTCTCTTCACCATCGCCGCCACCATTCCCCTGGCGATGGCCATGGGCCTGGCGATCAGGTCCGGAAAATTTGGCGTCACGTCGGTGACTATTGCGGGCGTGCTGGGCTTGCTGGGATGCGTGTGGGCCGGAGGCGTGCTGCCGGACAGCGTGAAGTCCGCCCTGACACTCGGCCCGTCCACGCTGGCGTGGGCGATCATCATCTATGGATTTTGCGCGAGCGTGCTGCCGGTCTGGCTCCTGCTGGCCCCGCGGGATTATCTCAGCACGTTTATGAAACTGGGAACGGTCGCTCTGCTGGGCGTTTTTATTATCGTAGTCGCGCCCGCGCTTCATATGCCTGCTGTTACGCAGTTCACTGCCGGCGGAGGATGGGTGGTGCCGGGGCCGGTCTTTCCCTTCGTCTGTATCACCATTGCGTGCGGTGCCATCTCCGGGTTTCACTCGCTGGTTTCCTCCGGCACGACTCCCAAACTGCTCCAGCGGGAAAAGGAGATTCGCCTCATCGGCTACGGGTCCATGGTTACCGAGATGCTTGTCTCGCTCATGGCGATCATCGCCGCCTGTGCGCTCCAGCCGGGCCAGTATTTCGCCATCAATACCCCAGTGGCCGAGCCGACCAATGTCGCCGTGGCTGCTGCTCTGAAGAAAGTGGCGGCCAATCCGGTGGCACCCGTTTCCAGTGAGTTTTCGGACACTGTATTACCGGCGGGACTTCAGGCGGAACTGGATAAAATTACCGCGCAGGATGCCGCGACCGGTGCCGCCGCCACGCTGCTGGGCAAGCAGATGTTCGCGCTCTCGGCGAAGATGGGGGAACCCATGAACCTCGATCCGGCGCCCGGAGGGAAACCCTCCCCCGGCCTCGTCAGTAAGACCGGAGGGGCACCCACCTTCGCGGTTGGAATGGCGATGATGTTCAACCGCGTCTTCGGCGGGACGGACATGCTGAGTCTCTGGTATCACTTTGCGATCATGTTCGAGGCGCTTTTCATCCTGACCACCCTGGATGCAGGCACCCGCGTCGGGCGCTTCATCCTTCAGGATCTACTGGGACACGTTTCCCCGAAACTCGCCGATACCCGTCACACCGGCGGCAATGTCCTCGCGAGCGCCCTGCTCGTGAGTGCATGGGGATATTTTCTCTATCAGGGCGCAATCGATCCCGGTGGCATTTCGAACAGCCTGTGGCCCATCTTTGGCATCGCGAACCAACTGCTCGCTGTCATTGCCTTCTGCCTTGGCACCACTATCATTATCAAGATGGGCCGGGCCCGCTATGCCTGGGTGACAGGTGCTCCGCTCGTCTTTCTCATGACCGTGACCTTCACCGCCGGCTGGATGAAGATATTCAATCCCGCCGCCGCCGGATTTGTCCCGGGACTCGCGTTGAGACAAAAGGAACTCGCCGCCGCCACCGCCGCCGGTGCCCGCCCGGAAGTCATCACCAAACTCGAAAACGCCATCACGAACCTTTACGTGGACATCACGATGACCACCCTCTTCCTCTGCATGGTCGCCGTGATCGTCATTGGTTGTGCGGTCGAGTGGGTCAGACTCCTCCGCGGGAAAAAGGTCATCACCCTGCGCGAGGGGCCCTACGTGCCTCTGCCGGAAGGCGAGGCGGCATAAGAGAGACCAATCGCCAAAGGGAATTTCCGGAATGCTGGGATCCGCCTGCGCTCCGCCGCTGACTTGGCATGGCAAAGGAAGCCCTGAAAGGGCGTGGCA
>DATAIE010000829.1:0-5538 GCA_036262875.1 Verrucomicrobiales bacterium | reverse complement strand
AGCGCGCCTTTGCCACGCGCACGTTGTTGAATACCACGAGGTCGTCCGCCGTGACATACTGCGAAAACCTGCGGAAAGCGCGGTGCTCGACGGTCCCGCGCGACCGGTCCACCACGAGCATGCGTGAGTCATCCCGGCGCGGGAGCGGGCGGCTGGCGATCAGTTCCTCCGGCAGCGGGAAGTCGAAGTCATCCGTACGAAGCATCGAAGCCTTACTGACGCATCCGCAGTTCCTTCATCAGGTCGAGGATGTCATTGCGCAGATCGAACAGGTCGCCGCGGATCTGCGTGAGCCAGACCCGCGTTTCACGACTGAGGCGCTGCATATCCACGGACGAGAGCGCATGCAGGGCTTCATTGAGAGGAATCTGCGCCCGCTTCAGCATGGCAATGACAAAACCAGGCTCCGGATCGAGCCCTTCGCTCATAGGGTCGAGCGCCGCGGCGAGTTTGCCGCCCAGGGCGATGATGCTGACAATGACGGTCAGCACCGGACTCTCCCGCGCGGCGTCCGGGTCGAGCAACCCGCGGCTCTCCGCCTCGCGCTGCAAGTTGAGCGCGAAGTTCATCGCGCGGCGGCAGAGCGGGTGGTGGCTTTCCTCGTCGTCACCGGCGATGGAATTCGCATTCTCGATCAATGACTGCGGGTCCTCCGGCTGCATGTTGGCGGAGACTTCGGACAGTTCGTCCGTCAGTTCGTCCACCTCCTCCGGGTCCCAGCCCATGGCCTCGGCAATGAGACGCTCGCGCTCGGGATGGTCCTTGTAACGGTCAAAGGCTTCCTGATACGCCTCGGCCCGCCGGTCGGCATCCCGCAGTTCCTGTTCCCACTGAAACTCGTTCAGCGGCTGACCTTCGCTTTCGTTGAAGGCCGGATCGGCCGCACCGTTTTCGCCGGACTTGTTGCCAAAGGAATCATCGTCCTCCTCCTCCTCTTCCTCGAAAAGTTCCTCCTCCTCATCGTCTCCTGCATCCATGCCGGTGATGCCGTCCAGGTAGTCGTGGAAATTCTCCTGGCTCTCAAGGGACTGGGCCGACTCCTCCTCAGCGCTCATACTCCATGCCGGAGCGGAGATTTGGAGGGAAAACTCATGCGACTCGATGACCACGCGGCCATTCACTTCGCTGAACCATTCAAGGTAAAGGCAGTTGGCGAGTTTCGTCGGCACCGGCAGCTTTTCATCCAGGAGCGCTACGAGTTCGTCATCCGTCACCGTCGGCACCCGCGACTTGCGGCTGGCCGTCATGTCCCCCACAGAGCCGTCCTGGACCTCTGCGAGAATATCGAGCAGCGGCTCGCGTCTCGGGTGGGGGTTGATGAAAGAGAGCGTGCAGCCTGCGATGTCACGCAAACAGTTACCGCGGAGATTCAGCACCAGCGGGGCACTCTGGCCAAGAAGCCAGATGCGACCGGTGACGAAACCAGGTGTCTCATTCGAGATTTCACCGCGGACGATCGCTTTTTCGAGCCTGATAGCCATGCTTTGTTTGAGGAACACGGGAAAAATGCGGGTGCTTACAGGAATGTCAACAGTCGGTGCAGGTCGAACTTCATATCTTTTGGATCGTTGCGGGATAGAGGATTCCTGTATTGCGCACCGTGAGGACGCAGGGAAGTTCGCCCCCGTTTACTTTCCGGCACACCCCTCTCCATCATGCGCGAAGACTTCATCAGGATCACCGGTGCGCGGCAGCACAACCTGAAGAACCTCTCCGTCACGCTGCCGAAGAACAGCCTCACTGTGATCACCGGCGTGAGCGGCAGCGGCAAGTCTTCACTGGCTTTCGATACACTCTATGCGGAGGGCCAGCGCCGCTACGTGGAGAGCCTGAGCGCGCACGCACAGCAGTTTCTCGAACGTCTGGAGAAACCCGATGTGGACAGTATCGAGGGACTCTCACCGGCCATCGCCATCGAACAGCACACGGCAGCGGCGAATCCCCGGAGCACCATCGCGACGGTGACGGAAATCTATGACTTCCTGCGCGTGCTCTATGCCACCTGCGGCACACCGCACGATCCGGCAACCGGCGAGCCCATTCACCGCTACACCACGCCGGAGATCGCGGAAACCATCCTCGCGATGCCTGAGGGCACACGGCTCATGATCCTCTCGCCGCTGCCGGAGAGTGAGACGATGCAGCCAAAGAAACTCTTCGAAAAACTCGCCCGCCAGGGATTCGTGCGCGTGCGTGTGAAAGGCGAGGTGCGTGATCTTGAAGAAAAGCCGGAGGTGGAGGAAGGCGGGGCCATCGATCTGGTGGTGGATCGTCTGGTAGTCAGACCGGAGGCCCGAACACGGCTCATGGATTCACTGCCGGTGGCTCTGCGATGGAGCGGTCCGGCAAGCAAAGTCATCGTGCTCGTGCAGCACGGGGAGAAGTGGAAGGAGCAGGTCTTCACGACGCTGTATGCCAATCCCGTGACGGGCTTTCGCATGCCGCCGCTCACCCCGCGGCATTTTTCCTTCAACAGCCATGCGGGAGCGTGCTCCGTCTGCGAAGGACTCGGCACGCAGATGTGGGGTGACCCGGACCTCATCGTGCCCGACAAGGAAAAGTCTCTCGCGGACGGCGCGGTAAAAACCTGGTGGGGCAAGAATCCAAAGCTGAAGGTCGTGCATGACCGCAAGATCACGGCCCTGGCGGCGCATTTTAAAGTGGATGTGAAATCCCCGTTCGCCTCGCTGCCGCAGAATTTCAAAGACGCGCTCTTCAACGGCACGGGCAAAGTGCCCGTCAAAATGGACATCGCGAAGAGCGCCACCACGCGCATCGTGGGCAAGCCCTTTGAGGGACTCGTGAACGAAGCACAACGCCTCGCGACGGAAAGCGAAAGCGAATTCGTGAAACAAAACGTGCGGCGGTATATGAATCCCGCGCCCTGCGCCGCCTGCGGCGGACGAAGGCTGAAGCCGGAGTTTTTAGCGGTGACCTTGCAGGTGGAGGAAAAGGAATTCGCCATCGACGAATTCGCCGGCCTGACCATCGCGGGGGCTCGCACTGCGTTGCGAAATCTGACGCTCACCGCCCAGCAGCGTCAGATCGTTCCGGAAGTGCTGCGGGAGATGGAATCGCGTCTGCGGTTTTTGGAGGATGTGGGCGTTGGCTATCTCACGCTGTCGCGGGAATATGGATCGCTGAGCGGCGGCGAAGCACAGCGCATTCGCCTGGCGACACAACTCGGCTCGCGGCTCAGCGGCGTGCTCTATGTATTGGACGAGCCGAGCATTGGTCTGCATCAGCGCGACAACGACCGCCTGCTGGCGACGCTGCGGGAATTGCGCGATCTGGGAAACACGGTCGTCGTGGTGGAGCATGATGAGGACACCATCAACGCGGCGGACTGGGTCATCGATATCGGTCCCGGCGCAGGACCGCGCGGCGGTGAAATCATCGGGTCCGGACCGGTGAGCGAAATCACAGCCAATGCGCATTCGGTCACCGGTCAGTTCCTCAGCGGGGCGGCGAAGATCAGCGTGCCAAAGCGCCGCATGACCCCGCCGCCGCTTCCCAAAACCAAAGGCGGTGATGTTCTCGATACCGGGTGGTTCACCGTGCACGGCGCCACGGAAAACAATCTGCAAAACGTGGATGTCAGTTTCCCCGTGGGCTGTCTCGTTTGCGTCACCGGAGTGAGCGGCAGCGGCAAGAGCACCCTCGTGGATGACATCCTCCGGCGGGAAATCTCGCGGCGGCTGTATCATGCGAAGGACACTCCTGGGAAACACGCTGGCATCAGCGGGCTCCAGCAGTTCGACAAGGCCGTCGTCATTGACCAGAGCCCCATTGGGCGCAGTCCGCGCAGCAATCCGGCGACCTACGTCGGGGCCTTCAATCACATCCGTGAACTCTTCAGCCAGTTGCCCGCGGCCAAAGTGCGGGGCTACACGCCCGGCACCTTCAGCTTCAACACCGCAGGCGGACGCTGTGAAACCTGCGAAGGCGACGGCGTCATCCGTATCGACATGCACTTCCTCAGCGATGTCTACATCACCTGCGAGGCCTGCGAAGGAAAGCGCTACAACCGCGAGGTGCTGGAGGTCACCTTCAAGGGCCGCAACATTGCCGACGTGCTCGAGATGACGCTCGACGAAGCCGCCGACTTCTTCCGCACCGTCCCCGGTCTGGGCGACAAACTGCGCATGATGGGCAGCGTGGGGCTCGGTTACCTGAAGCTCGGCCAGGCGTCCAACACCCTGAGCGGAGGCGAGGCCCAGCGCATTAAACTCTCCGCCGAACTTTCCAAACGCGCCACCGGCCGCACCCTCTACCTCCTCGACGAACCGACCACCGGCCTGCACTTCAGCGACATCGAGACCCTCCTGCGCGTCCTTTTCGGTCTGCGCGATCAGGGAAACACCCTCATCGTGATCGAGCACAACCTGGACGTCATCAAATGCGCCGACTGGGTCATCGACATGGGGCCGGAGGGCGGTGCCGCCGGAGGCCGTATCGTCGCCGAGGGCCCCCCGGAGGCGATCGCCCGCTGCGAAGCCAGCCTCACCGGCCGGTATCTGAGGGTTAAACTCCCCTGAACCGGGAAAAAACGCTTTTCTTGCGCCCAAACCGGAGGTATGAAATATTCACTTGCACACCCCGGATGCATGGGCGAATTCCGCGCCCGCTCATTCCGGCAAACGACCCTTTCGTCTAGCGGTTAGGACATCGCCCTTTCACGGCGAGTGCACGGGTTCGATTCCCGTAGGGGTCGCCACTTTAAGCTAAGTGGCTGACAGAAGAGAGGTGCCGGGCCTCAAGTCGTTGCGCTCCATCGTCCGTCAGGTCGATTTCAAGGCGTCTCTTTCGGCCTTTGACAGATCGCGATAGAACGTCAGGCCGTTGCCGTCGGGATCATAGAAAGCAAACTCGCGGGTGCCCCACGGTGTATTGGTGAGGCGCGTGCGTTCATGAAACACGCCCAGGGGTTCGAATTCCGCGAATAACCCATCGGGATCGTCCACCACGAAACGCAGCCGCGTGCTCTGCATTTCGTGTTCATATTGAAACTGCATGTGCAATTCGACGCCGTCGCGCCGGAACCCGGCGTAGTTGCTGTCGTGACTGAAGAGAAGCTTGAAGCCCAGACACCCGGTATAAAATGAGACCCCTTTGTCGAAATCGCGCGTGCCAAGGATGGGTTGGACTTGCTGGAACATGTTGTCGTCTCCCCTGGCCTTGCTGCCAGCCGCGGACAACCGGGAGGATTTCGGCACCGGAGCCGGCAAGAGGACCGGTCCTCCCGGAAGCGCCGGCGAAAATTCAGGACAGGAATCCGGTGGCGGTGCGGATATCCGGACATGCCCTCTTTTCGCTCACGTTTCCGGCTTCACTTTTTTGCCGCGCTCAGCCTTGCGGTGCCGCTGCTGCAAAGCCAGGAACTGAAAGTGACGCACGCTGGATTCAACGGGCTGAATCAGTTCGTGGTGGAGGCGGATGTGCCCGCAGGCGCTCATCATGCAGTACTGGAAGTCATGCGGCAGCCGCCGGCGGAGGGATGGCGTTCGATGATCGCCGGCGGGATCGATGGACGGGCGG
>DATAIE010000828.1:0-1636 GCA_036262875.1 Verrucomicrobiales bacterium | reverse complement strand
CCGGCGGGCCGGATCGCGGGAATTTCCATCCGCATCCATCTCCTGTTCTTCATCTACGTCATCAGCCGGATCATTGAGTTTAACAAGATCGAGGCGATCGGCGGCTATAGCGCGGTCTTCGGGCTGTCACTGTTCGCCGGGTTGTACGTATGCATTCTCCTCCACGAATTCGGTCATGCGCTTACTGCGCGCTGGTGTGGCGGGCAGGCGGATGAAATCCTCATCTGGCCCCTCGGAGGGCTCGCCTATTGCAGCCCGCCCCTCAATCCCACGCCGCACCTGCTCACGACCCTCGGCGGCCCGTTCGTCACACTGGTCATTTGGGCTGTGCTGAGTCCCCTCGCCTATTTCATCACTCCGGATTTTACTCATGAAGTCTCCGGTTTTCACAAGTGGTCATGGTTTTACATCGACAGCCTCGCCGACATCAACCTTTCCCTCCTTCTCTTCAATCTCGTGCCAGCCTTCCCCATGGATGGCGGTCGCGCGCTGAGGGACACACTGTGGCATTACATGCCGGTCCAGAAGGCGAATCGCATCGCTTCCGTAACCGGAATCATCGCCTGTATCGTGCTCATCTCGTGGGGCATCAGTTCCCAAAATCAGATGATGGTTTTCATTGGCATCTTTGCCATCTTCGGCGCGGCTCAGGAGTTTGCCTCCTACCAGTATGTCGAACCATGGCAGATCGAGCACTGGTCGCTGCGTGACCGCCTTGGCCTTGGCGAACGCCGCACCCGTCCCGCGGCCAAAGCCGCCAAACCTGCCAAAAGAGCGTGGAGGAACCGTCAGCCCAAAGATCCCCTGCCCTACGAATCCAAGCTCGCCCCCCGTCTCGACGTCAGTCCGGACCGCCAGCCGGTTCAGAAAATCGATGCGATCCTTGAAAAGATCAGCCGCACCGGTCTGGAAAGTCTGGATGAATGGGAGAGGCTCGAACTGGACCGCGCGAGCAAAGAGCTGAACCGGCAGGACCGTTAGGGTCAATCACTACCGGCTCGAAGTGCCGTAAGAAGCCGTGCACGATCACGCTTCAACAGCGCCTTCACATCGAGCACCAGACCGGGAAAGACCCGGCTGTGAAGAAATCCGCGCTCCGGTTTGAGTTCCACGTAATCCTCTCCGGACAGTTCAAACCACAACACTCTGTCCTCAGCCGTGAGCCACACAAGATACTCCTGCACTCCGCACCTCCGATAGACCCGGAACTTTTCATGAAGGTCGATAGACGCGCTGCTGGCGGCCACTTCGCAGACGAACTCCGGAGATCCGCACAGATAGCCATCCCCATTGAGCCAGACACGGCTACCTTTGCGCGGCGTGGAACAAAGAATCGCGTCGGGCTGCGGAGCATTTTCACTGTCCAGCAGGAGGGTGGCATTGGTTAAGCTTTCCACTCCAGGATGGAAAGCAGCGAAAAAACTCAACCATCCCTGAATCAGGCTGTCAGGGATGGCGTGTAAACTCGCACGGACAGGAGAGGGCATATGAACGATTCCTTCAATAAGCTGCGCTTTTTTGAGCAGGGCCTCCGCTTCATACCGGCGCAAAAACTCACCGGTCCGCAAACGATCACCCGCCTCCAGGGGCAAGGGGGGACGCAGACCCGCCTGTCCCGACGATAGAGGACGGGCGG
>DATAIE010000827.1:0-1684 GCA_036262875.1 Verrucomicrobiales bacterium | reverse complement strand
GCCCTCGCTTTGCCGGTCACTGCTGCCACGGGCCAGAACACACCGTCCCCAGCCCCCAAAGCTGGAGCTCAGGGAATCGCTGTCGGAGAGCCGCATCCGGAGGCGATCGTTCTTCCGAAGCGCAGCCGGCAGGTGCTGCTCTCCTGCAAGCTGGGGATGATCACCAAAGAGGAGGGCGGAAAGAAGCTGAGCATCAATGACCGCCTGAACCTTGCGGCGGATGCGGGATTTGACGGCGTGGATTTTGACGAGGCGGGCAGTTTCACTCCGGCGCAGGTGCGGACGGCGGTGAAGGAAACCGGTGTATTTGTTCACAATGCGATCAATCACACCCACTGGAGCGTCCGCCTCACGGATCCCGGCCAGGAAGTGCGTGACAAGGCGCGGGCCAATCTGGAGCATTGCCTCCGTGTGTCTCACGCCGCGGGCGGGAGCGCGATGCTGCTGGTGGTGGGCCAGGCGTCAGACGGCCCGGAGGAGGAGATCGCCGAGCGCTGCCGGGCGGAAATCAAAAAGGCCATCCCGCTCGCCGCGTCCCTCGGACAGCGAATCCTTTTCGAAAACGTCTGGAACAAAATGTTCTACGATCACGACAAAGGCCCGGAGCAGACGAACGAGCGATTTATCAAATTCATCGACAGCTTCAACAGCCCGTGGGTGGGCCAGTATCATGACCTCGGCAATCACTGGAAATACGGCAGCCCTGCGACGTGGCTGCGCGCCTTCGGTCCCCGCGCGGTGAAGCTCGACGTCAAAGGATACAGCCGGGCGAAGCAAAACTGGGCGGATATCACCGGTGAAAACGATGACATGCCCTGGAAAGACATCCAGAAAGTTATCTCGGACACCGGCTGGACCGGCTGGACCACCGCGGAAGTCGGCGGCGGCGGCCTGAAACGCCTGACGCTCGTCCGCGAGCAGATGGAGAAGGCGTTTGGGCTGTAGTTGGTTTTCCCCGCCTGTGCGCGACCTAACGGATACTCACCGGCAGCGCTTTCTTCAGGGCTTCCAGCACGCGGGCGTGGATGGTATCCACTTCGGTGGACTCCATTGTCTTTGAGCGATCGCGGTATTGCAGCGTCCACGCCACCGACTTGCGGTCGGCGGGGAGTTTCACTCCACTCGGATCGGTGAAGACATCGAAAAGGGTGGCGCTGCTGAGCAGAGGTTCCTTCAGCGTGGCAAAGAAGTCTTCGAACTTGCTGTGCGGCACGTCCGCCGCCACTTCCAGAGCTACGTCGCGGCTGATGCCGGGGAAGCGGGGCATCTCGTCAAACTTCACCTCGCGGGCGAGAGCCTTTTGCAGCGTCGCGGTATCGATCTCCGCAACGAAGACCGGATGGCGGGCGTCCATCGCGCGTTCCCGTGCAGGCCAGAGGCGTCCGCAGAGGCCCACGGATTTCCCATTTACCTGGACGGTGGCGGCCAGCAGCAGAGCGCTCTGTTTCACCGGCTTGAACTTCACGTTCGCTCCGGGACACAGGGAATCGATCAGGCCGCGCAGATCGTAAAGATCAGCCGCCGCGGGAGCCGTCAGGTTCCAGGCTTCACCGGAAACAGGACCACTGAGAAGAATACCGAGTGTATCCTTTTCCAGGGGCTTGCCGTCCGGCGCGCGGCTGAACACCGTACCCGTCTCGCAGAAGCGCAGACTGGCGCGGCCCATGCGGATGTTCCGCTCCGC
>DATAIE010000826.1:0-3078 GCA_036262875.1 Verrucomicrobiales bacterium | reverse complement strand
CCATTGCCTCGCCCGGGCGGGGCGCTACGGGATGGGCATGTCACTTTCATCGAAGCTCTTTTCTCTCGCGAAACAATACATCCCGGGCGGGGTGAACAGTCCTGTGCGGGCGTTCCGGAATGTGGGGGGAGAGCCGTTTTTTGTTCGGCGGGCCAAGGGGTGCCGGATCGAGGACATCGACGGGAAGGCGATGATCGATTACGTGGGAACGTGGGGGCCGGCGATTCTGGGGCATGCGCCGGATGTGCTGGTGCGGACAGTGCATGAGACGGCGAAGAGCGGGCTGAGCTTCGGGATTCCCAATCCGTGGGAGGTGGACATGGCGCGGACGATTTGTGAATGGGTGCCCTCGGTGCAAAAGGTGCGTATGTGCAGCAGCGGCACGGAGGCGACCATGAGCTGTATCCGGCTGGCGCGGGGATTCACGGGACGGGACCGTGTGGTGAAGTTCCACGGCTGTTATCACGGTCATGTGGACAGTCTGCTGGTCTCGGCGGGCAGCGGGGCTCTCACTCATGGCCGCCCGGACAGCGCCGGGGTGCCGGCGGACCTCGCGAAGCTGACCACTGTATTACAATACAATGACGCCGCGGCGCTGGAGGAACTCTTCGCGACGCAGGGGGACGAAATCGCGGCGGTCATCGTGGAGGCGGTGCCGGCGAACGCGGGTCTGTTTCTTCCCCGGCCCGGCTACCTGCAACTGATGCGCGATCTCACGGCGAAGCATGGCGCCCTGCTCATCTTTGATGAAGTGATGACCGGCTTCCGCGTGGCAAAGGGGGGCTATCAGCAGGTGTGCGGGATCGTGCCGGATTTGACGGCGATGGGAAAGGTGATCGGCGGCGGCCTGCCGGTGGGGGCGTTTGGAGGCCGCGCAGACATCATGGATTATCTTTCCCCGGACGGCCCAGTGTATCAGGCCGGCACTCTGAGCGGCAATCCGCTGGCCATGGCGGTGGGGCTCACGCAGCTTCGGGAACTGGAGAAGCTGTCCGGCTGGTCCAGGCTGGAGGATCTGGGTGCTCTGTTTGAGAGCGGCATCAGAGAGATTTGTCAGGAACTGGGACGCTCCTACACCTTCAACCGTATCGGCAGCATGTTCTGCCTCTATTTCACGGAGGAGCCGGTGTGGAATCTCGACGATGCGAAGCGCGGCGACGCGGAGGCGTTCAAACGCTTCTTCCACAAGGCGCTGGAACTGGGCGTGTATTTCGCCCCAAGCCCGTACGAGGCCGGCTTCCTGTCACTGGCGCACGGGCCGGCGGACATCGATCAAACGATGGACGCCTGCCGGCAGGCGCTGAAGCACGCCGTTGGATAGACCACCGCGGTCCGCCTGGCGGTCGTGATAAACCGCCTTACAGCAGCTCCGCGATCTGCACGGCGTTGAGGGCGGCGCCTTTCAGGAGCTGGTCTCCCACGACCCAGAAGGCGAGGCCGTTGTCGAGGGCGCAGTCCATGCGGAGGCGGCCTACGGCGCAGTTGTCGCGTCCGGCGATGTTGAGCGGGAGCGGGTATTCTTTGCCATCCGGGTTGTCGATGACATCCAGTCCCGGGGCGGCGGCGAGAGCGGCGCGGGCGGATTCCACGGTGACGGGCTTTTCAAATTCGGCGCTGATGGCGACGCTGTGGGCGCGGAAAACGGGCACGCGCACGCACGTGACCGATGCCCGCAGGGCAGGGTGGTGCATAATCTTGCGGCCTTCGTTCTCCATCTTCATTTCCTCCTTCGTGTAGCCGGAGGGAAGGAAGGAATCGACCTGCGGCAGGACGTTGAAGGCGATCTGATGGGGGTAAACGGCTGGCGGGGTATCCAGTTTGGCGGCGTCCCAGGCGCGTTCCTCGGCGGCCCACTGGCGGGACTGTGCCGCGAGTTCCTCAATGGCCTGGGCTCCGGTGCCGCTGACCGCCTGGTAACTGCTGGCAAAGACGCGGGTCACGCCGAAGGCCTTGTGCAGCGGATACAGCGCCATGAGCGTGATGGCGGTGGTGCAGTTGGGATTGGCGAGGATGCCCTTGTGGAGCTTTGCGTCGGCTCCGTTGATCTCCGGCACGATGAGGGGCACGTCCGGGTCCATGCGGAAGGCGGAGGAATTGTCCACCACCACGGCCCCGGCCTTTACGGCATGCGGGGCAAAGTCCCTCGAAATCCCGCCACCCGCGCTGAAAAGGGCGATGTCCACACCCGCGAAGCTCTCCGGGGTCAGCTCCTGTATCGTGATGTCCGTTCCCTTGAACTTCAGTTTCTTTCCGGCGCTCCGGGCACTGGCGAGAAGGGTGAGTTTGCCCACGGGAAATCCGCGGCGTTCGAGGCACTGGATCATTTCGACGCCCACCGCTCCGGTGGCGCCCACGATGGCGACGTGTTTAGACATGAGAGGGAATGGAATAGGGATGAAGTGAAATTTAAGATCTCCGAACAGCAGGGAGGAAAAAGCTCCGGTCTGAAAACGAAAAAGCCCCCTGTCCCCTTCGCCAGGGAACAGGAGGCGGCGAAGGTGACAGGAAGTGATTACTTCTTCTTGAGCATGGGCAGGCCCGTGCGCTCATTTTCGATGACTTTGTAGCCATCAGGGAGTTTATCGAGAGCACCCTCCTTAACTTCTCCACCGAAGAAGTAGAGCTTGGTGATCCCACCGTCGGCGCGTTTTTGCTCCTTGAGGTGGAGGTGATAAGTTTTGCCGGATTTTTTGCTGACAACGCTGAAGGCCATGGTGTTTGTGTTGGTTGGGTGTTTGCCGGTTGGGCTCAGGGGAGGAAATTAATTAAGCGCAGCCTAAATAAGTCCTGCCTCTTTGAGAACAGAAAAAGCACCGTTTTTCGTGATCGTCTTCAGGGCACGGGCTGTCAGTTTGACACGAACAAATTTCTTCAATTCCGGCACCCAAATGCGTTTATCGCGCAGATTCGGGGTAAAGGTGCGGTTCACCTTCTTAACGTGATTGAGACCGATACCGCCGGATTTCTTCGACTTACCGCTGTGGTGGATGCGACGGCCGCGAAATTTGCGGACACCGGTGATTTGGCAGACTTTGGCCATGGCCTTAAGATGAGTTAAAAGTTACGATTTTGGGGGGA
>DATAIE010000825.1:0-3425 GCA_036262875.1 Verrucomicrobiales bacterium | reverse complement strand
GCCCGAAGGGATGGGCAACATGGCTCAGCGAATGTCCGCCAAGGCGGGAGGGCTGGCGGATGTCTCCGCCTCACTCGTGGCCGCGCTCTTCGATCTCGGTGCGGATGTTCATGTGGCCCTGCCAAACTACCGGCAGATGTTTCACACGGACGTCTATGAAATCTTCAGCCGGGAGCTGGAACGGATACGCAAGCGCCTGCCGGAAGAGCGCATCCACCTCGCGGAGGACCGCATCTTTTACTATCGCGATACCGTCTACTCGAGTTACGGGGGTGAGAATCCGCGCATCGCGCTCGCCTTCCAGCGGGAGGTGCTCAATCACATCGTCCCGCGCGTCCAGCCCGACCTCATCCACTGCAACGACTGGATGACCGGGCTCATTCCCGCCGCCGCCCGGAAGTACCGCATCCCCACGCTCTTTACCGTGCACAATATCCACACGGAAAAGCTGACGCTCGCCCAAATCGAGGAGACGGGCATCGACGCCGCGCAGTTCTGGCAGCATCTCTACTACAGCACGCCGCCCGGCAACTATGAACAGGCGCGGAACTGGGCTCCGGTGGACCAGCTCGCCTCGGGGATTTTTGCCGCTCACTACATCAACACGGTCAGTCCCTCGTTCCTTGAGGAAGTTGCAGACGGGCGTCATTCATTCGTGCCTCCCGCCGTGCAGCAGGAAATCCGCAACAAGCGGGATGCCGGATGCGCCATCGGCATCCTCAACGCTCCGGATGTGAGCTACAATCCGGCAACGGATATCAGCCTTCCTGTTCATTTCAGCGTCACCGATTTCACCGAGGGGAAACGCGCCGCAAAGGCCGCCTTCCAGGAGAGAACCGGCCTCGCCGTGAATCCCGATGCGCCGGTTTTCTTCTGGCCCAGCAGGCTGGATCCCGTGCAAAAGGGCCCGCAACTGCTCACCTCCATCCTCTACCGCATCATTTCCGAAAACTGGGACGATGGTTTCCAGGTGGCGGTAGTGGCCAATGGTGAATATCAGCGCATCTTCCGCGACATCGTGCGGCAGCATGAGTTTCACGGACGCGTCGCTGTGTGCGATTTTAACGAGGGGCTCTCCCGCCTCGGTTATGCCGCGTCCGACTTCTGCTTCATGCCCTCGTCCTTCGAGCCCTGCGGGCTGCCGCAAATGGTCGCGCCGCTCTACGGGAGCCTCACCATCGCCCACAACACCGGCGGCCTGAAGGATACCGTCATCCGACTCAATGACGACGGCTCCGACGGCAATGGTTTTGTCTTCGATCACTTTAATCCCGATGCTCTTCACTGGGCGGTCGGCAAGGCGATGGAGTTCTATCACCGCCCTGCGGACCAGAAGGAGGCCATTATCCGCCGCGTAATGATGGAGTCCATCGCGCGCTTCAATCATGCGACCTGTGCACAGGCCTACTTCAACATTTACGAAACGATGCTCAAGCGTCCGCTCATCGTAAACGATGATTTACCGGCCAAATCGAGCCTGCGCAAACAGCGTGTGCCGCGGACCGGAGTGACGAGAAACAACGAGGCCGCCCTGAGCGTCACAGACTTCGGCGAAAGCATTCCCGAGGAAATGCCCGTCGCCTGACGACTTTGAAATACCGGGTGCCTCCCGGATAAATGCTGCTAACCGGTGGCCGCATGACGGACGACAAAAGCTTCACAGGAAAAACCGCGGTGATCACTGGCGGCGTCTCAGGCATTGGAAGGGCCATCGTCGAGCGCTTCGCCGCCGCCGGGGCAAAAGTGGTCGTTTTTGATCTGGACTCCGCAGGCGCTGACAAGCTGTCAGCGGCGCTGCCGGAAATCGTCACCGGCCTCGTGGACGTCGGGGATTTCGCCGCCATGGAGGCTGCCTTCGCCCTGCTGGATCGGGTGGACATCCTGGTGAACAACAGCGGTATCGGTCACATCGGCACCGTGGAGACGACCACGGAGGAGGACATGGACCGGCTCTACCGGGTGAATGTGAAGGGCGTCTTTCACGGGCTGAAGTTCGCCATTCCCCGCATGCTGGCTCAGGGCGGCGGTGTGGTGCTCAATATGTGCAGTATCGCGGCCAAAGTGGGCATCGAAGCGCGGTTCGCCTACTCCATGACCAAAGGTGCCGTTCTTTCCATGACCCGTCAGACGGCGCGCGACTACGTGAGCCGGGGCATTCGCTGCAACTGCCTTTGTCCGGCGCGCGTACACACACCGTTTGTCGACCAGTACTTGGCAAAGAACTATCCCGGCCGGGAGGAGGAGATGTTTCGCGTCCTCTCCGCGGCCCAGCCGATTGGCCGCATGGCGGAGGCGCCGGAGATTGCAGACCTCGCACTTTACCTCTGTTCGGACGCCGCCGCCTTCATCACCGGAGCCGCATGGGACATCGACGGCGGAGTGACCGGCTTGCGTTAGTCACGTCACGCCACCAGTTCCGGGAAGAACTCGATCGCCGCCGCCCGGCACAGTTCGGCAATGCGCGCCGCGTCCCCGGAGACGAGCGACTGCTCCACGAGGTGCCGGCACCATGAGGCGGGCAGCCGGCGAATGGCGAACTTCACCTTCGGCAACTGCACCGCCGCCATGCTCAACTCCTGGAATCCCAGCCCCACCATGAGGGGCGTGAACTGAACATCTCCTGCCATTTCTCCGCACACGCCCGTCCAGATGCCGGCGCGCTTTGCGGCTTCCGTCACGTTCTTCATGAGCCTGAGAATGCCCGGGTGGCACGGCTGATAAAGGCGCGCCACCATTTCATTGCCGCGGTCCACCGCGAGCGTGTACTGGATCAGATCGTTCGTGCCGATGCTGAAAAAATCCACCTCCCGCGCGAGACTGTCCGCCACCAGCGCTGCACCAGGCACCTCGATCATGACACCCGTCTCCATCTTCGGATCGAATGGAATGCCCTCACGCGTCAGCTCATCCCGGCATTCCTGCAGAACGGCGCGGGCCTCGTGCACTTCTTCGAGGCATGACACCATGGGAAACAGCACGCGGACTTTCCCCGCGTTACTGGCGCGCAGGATGGCGCGAAGCTGTGTTTTGAAAACGGCGTGCCTTGTGAGCGAAACCCGGATGCCCCGCCAGCCGAGGAAGGGATTCGACTCCTCCAGGCCGTCATGCAAATGGTGCAGTTTATCCCCGCCGATATCGAGCGTCCGGATAATCACCCCCTGCGGTCCTGCCGCCGCGGCTACCCGTGAATAGTTGTCGGCCTGTTCGTCCTCCGTCGGAAGCCCGGGCCGGTTGAGATAGAAGAACTCAGTCCGGTAGAGTCCCACGCCCTGCGCTCCCTGGGCCGCAATGCCGGGCATCTCATGCTCAAACTCGATGTTCGCGGAAAGGATCACGCTCTGTCCGTCCGGAGTTTCCGCAGGCAGGTCGATCATGCCGTGCAGGTGGCGGTCGAGCGCGGCTTTTCTCCGCCGGACGCCCTCATA
>DATAIE010000824.1:0-1548 GCA_036262875.1 Verrucomicrobiales bacterium | reverse complement strand
CTTTGCGGCCCTGCGTGCGGAAAATTGTTTTTGATCCTGTGCCGGAAGAATCCACTCCCCAATCCCGGACCTTGACGGCGTGTGGAATTCCCGGCTTCTTCCGGGCGCTCTATGAAACCCTCCATTCTTCTCACGCTTGCCTCGTTCGCCGGTCTTTTAGCTGTTCACGCGGCGCTGCCCGCTAAACCCGGCAATCCCGCAGACTGGCCGTCCTACCGGGGACCGAACGGAGACGGCATCACCACGGCGGATTTTGGGAAACCGTGGGCGGGAAGCGGACCGAAGGAGATCTGGAAAACCAAAGCCAACAACGGGTTCAGCAGTATTACGGTGAGCGGCAACGTCGCCTGCACGCTGGAAACGCGCGATTTCGAAGGTTCTCCCACGGAACACTGCATCGCTCTGAATGCCACGAACGGAAAAGAAGTCTGGGCCATGCCGATGAAACTGGCAAAATATCAGGGCGGCGGCGATGAGGGAGGTGGCGGTGACGGGGCGCGCAGTACGCCGACCATCAGCGGAGACAAGGTCTATGCCTATGGCTGCAATCTGGACCTCTATTGCTTCGAAGCGAAAACCGGAAAGGTGCTCTGGAAGAAAGATATTCCGAAGGAATACGGCGGCCGGAATATCTCCTGGCAGAATGCCACCTCGCCCCTCATTGAAGACGATCTGGTGATCGTGAGCGGCGGCGGCAAGGGAGCCGCGTTTCTCGCCTTCGACAAGAACAGCGGGATGCTGAAATGGAAAACAGGCGACGATACCATCACCCATGCGACGCCCACTCCGGCGACCATTCACGGGGTGCGGCAGATCATTTTCTTCACCCAAAAAGGCCTCGTCGCTGTGACGCCGAAGGATGGCAAAACGTTGTGGAGTCAGCCGTTTAAGTTCAGCACCTCCACGGCGGCCTCGCCCGTTGCTTTCGAAGATGTCGTCTATTGCTCCGCCGGATACGGCGTGGGGGGCGGAGCCTTCAAGGTCGAGAAGAAAGGAGACGAATGGACGAGCACGCCCCTGTGGCGCAAGGAGGGTAACGATGTGGCCAATCACTGGAGCACGCCGGTCTGCAAAGACGGTTACCTCTACGGGATGTTTCAGTTCAAGAACTACGGCAAGGGTCCCGTGAAGTGCGTGGATATCCGCACGGGTGAAGTGAAGTGGACCAAAGAGGGCTTCGGGCCCGGGAATGTCATCATGTCGGGCGACCGCGTGCTGGCTCTCTCCGACAAAGGCGAACTGGTACTCTTCAACGCCTCACCCGACGGCTATAAGGAACTGGCCCGCGCCGATGTCCTGGATGGCAAATGCTGGAGCACTCCCACTCTTGCCGGGGGACGCATCTTTGCCCGCAGCACGACTCAAGCGGGCGCCTTTGAAATTGTGAAATAGAGGTGCCGTTCCACATCATTCTGCCGCTGGCCAGCGGGGTGGTTTACGTCGCGGCGGCGCTCTTTCTGAAGAAGGCTTCGGAAGCCGGAGCCGGAGTGTGGCGTACGACGCGCGTCTGCAACCTGATCACGGCGGTGTTCTTCGCACCGCTGCTTT
>DATAIE010000823.1:0-3620 GCA_036262875.1 Verrucomicrobiales bacterium | reverse complement strand
GCAGCGGCCCGCCTGGCCTGGCTGCGGGAGCAAACTCCGCCTGCCCAAAGGGATAAATCGACCGGATACTTCCTGGGGTCCGTCGCGGGGAGCGATCCCGCGGGCATTCGGCGGCAGGTGGATGCGGAGTTGGCGGCGGGGGCTTCGGATGCGTTTCTCGGGGCTTTCATTCGCAATGCTGCACAGCGCTCCGGGTCCACGGAACTCGCCTTCAGTTACCTGCCGCGCCTGACTGATCCGGCGGAGCGGGCCCGCTCGCTGCGGGAGATTCAGGCCCGTGATCCGGAGGCGGTCCGGGCAGCGGTGCTGCAGGCCGGGGTGACCGCCGCCGAGATGGATGCGGCCCTCCAGTCGAAGTGATCACCTGAAGTCCAGAAACCCCCGCGACGATGAAATACGCGCTCTCCCTCTTTTTCCTCTGTGCCGGTCTCCTGGCCCTGTGGCAGTGGCATCGCCTCGACCAGCTCGGGCAGCGGGAATCCGCACTGCGCACGCTGGTATCCGGCGTGAAGGAACTTCCCGCCATCGCCGGACGGAGCACGCCCGCCGCAAAGTCTGCCCCCGCTTCCGCCGCGGGGCCGCTGCCGATCGACGCGGAGCATTTTTTCGAACTGGCGGTGGAAATCTCCGCGATCGAAGGAGGAACGCGGAACGGAGAGAGCCGGGAGAAACTTCAGTCGAAGATCACGGAGCTCTTTTCGCGGCTGGCCGTCACTTCTGCCCCCACGCTCAAGGCGATCATGGACGACCTGCCGGGCAGCGCGGTCTCAAACGACGGGAAAAATCAAATCTCCCTCGCGATCATCAATGCCCTCGCCCACTCCGATCCGGCCTCCGCTGCGGATTATGCCCTGCGCCGCAAATTGAAGCCCGAAACTCTGGAGATGGCGATCAGGACATGGGCTAAAAAGGACTCGGCGGCTGCCACGGCATGGCTGGAAAAGACCTCGGCGGAGGGCGCTCTCCCGCCCGGTGTGAATGCGGGAGAGTTGAGGCTGCTCCTGTTTCCCTCCCGGATTGCCGCCGATCCAGGCGGAGCCGCCGTGGAGCAGATGGCGGAGCTGCCGCCAGGTAAACTCCAGGGGGTTCTTGCCGGGACCGCGCGCCTGCTGACCACGGCAGAACAGCGGCGGCAGTTTCTTCAGAAGATCATTTCCCTGCCTGGCATTCCTTCGGAGGCGGTCCCGCAATTCATCGGTCAGGTGGGGCGCGAGTCTTCGTTTGAGGCGGCAGGAGCGCTGCTCACGGAAACAGCATCCGGGCTGTCACCGGGGCAGCATGACCGGGCGGCGGCGGCTGCCGCGACGGCCCGCATCGATGCCGGAACGGCCGCCCGTGCCGACTGGCTCCTGACAAACCTGCGCGATGCGGATCGCGGGCCCGCCATCAGTACGCTCATCACGGCATGGACGCAGGCGGACTACAACGGGGCGGCCACGTGGCTGCGCAACCAGCCCGCCTCCCCGGACCACGATGCTGCGGTGGCCGTGTTCGCCCCGCTCGTGGCGGCGACGGAGCCCGCCAGTGCAGTCGATTGGGCCGCGACCATCGCTGACCCGGTGCGGAAAGAGGCGGTGCTGAAGAAACTCTACGGGGAGTGGCAGGCCACCGCACCCGAAGCGGCGACAGGGTATTTTCAGAAAAAGGGACTGTCCGTGCCGTGAAACCGCCGCCACGATTTCGCTTGCATGATTCCCGGGCGGGTGCTTTTCTCGCCCTACCAGAGACGGCCTGCCGGACTCTGGTTTTTAGTCCACAGGGACATGCTCGGATGGCGGAATTGGTAGACGCGTACGTTTGAGGGGCGTATGGAGTAATCTGTGCGGGTTCGAGTCCCGCTCCGAGTACCACTGTAAAAGTGGTGGCCGCCAGGCGGCGAAGGTTTGGATAAAAGTGGTGCAGGTTTTCCCTCCGGGTAACCTGCATGCGGGGAAGGGTTTCCATTCGTGAATTGCAGATTTCCCCTGGGGATCGTCTGTTTTGATTTCGTCAGCCTTTTTCACGCTCCGGGTTTGCAGGTTACCCGGAGGGAAAACCTGCACCACTTTGGGGGGCCGCATTTGAAAACGGGAGGTCTTATTTTCGCCGTGCCAGCCACCGGGACATGAACTCATCGGCAATGACGCCGCCGAGCACGAAGAGGCCGAGGATCACTTCCTTCCACGTGTCCTCCACCACGAAGAGCACGCCCTGACGGATTTCCGCCACCATGAGGCCGCCGAGCAGGACACCGGCGATGGAGCACTCTCCGCCGCGCATGCTGCACCCGCCGAGCACGGCTCCGGCGATGGCCCAAAGTTCAAAGAAACTGCCAAACGAGGAGCCGAGCGCGGACTTCGATTCCGCGAGGAAGAGGATTCCCGCGAAACCGGCGAGCAGCGAGCAGAGGACGAAGGAGAGAATCCGCATGCCGCCGGTATTCACGCCGCTGAAGCGCGCTGCCTGTTCATTCCGCCCGGTGGCGAGCATGTGACGGCCCCACACGGTTTTGTTCAGGAACACGGCGGCGGCGATACTCAAAAGCACAAGCACGAGAAATACGGACGGCACAGGCAGCCCGGCCAGCGGGCGTCCGGAGATGAGCGTTTCCTGCATCCACGAGAGACTGTCCGGCAACTGCTGCTCGCGCCCTGCACCCGTGACCCGCGCAAAGCCCCGGTAGATAAAGAGTCCGCAGAGTGTGACGAGAAACGGCTGGAGCCGCAGCTTTGTCACCAGCAGCCCGTGGAGCACGCCGGCCACGACAGAAAGCCCGGCGATGATGAGCACTGCCACCGCAGGCGCGAGGCCGTGCTCCTTCACCAGTGAGGGCAGCAGCACCGCACAGAAGCCGATCCACGAGCCGATGCTGAGATCGATGCCGCCGGTGATGATCACAAAGCTGACGCCGAGCGCGATGATGCCGTAGAGTCCCGCATATTTCAGCACCAGCCCGATGCTGTCGCTGCTCATGAACTTCGGCTCCAGCATCCAGCACACGAGGGAGAGCAGGACGAGGAAGCCGGCGATGACGAGAGTCTTTTGATGCGAAGCGAACCGGGGCATGGGCGGGAGAATGACGAAATCAGAAATCAGAAATCAGAACGGGGAGGAGGGAGGAGGGTCACGCGGCGGGGCGGCCGGTGGCGAGGGACATGATGGATTCTTCGGAGAGGGAGGTGTTGGGGAGTTCGCCGGCGGGGCGGCCCTCGTGCATGACGAGCACACGGTCGCTGAGGCGGAGGACTTCTTCGAGGTCGCTGGAAATGACGAGCACGGCAGCCCCGGAGGAGGCGAGGGATTCGATGACTTCGTAGATCTCGCGTTTCGATCCGACGTCGACGCCGCGGGTGGGTTCATCGAGGAGGAAGACGGAGGGCTTCAGGGCGAGCCACTTGGCCAGCACCACCTTCTGCTGGTTGCCGCCGGAAAGCTGACCGGCGGCCTTCAGAACACTGGGAGTGCGGATGGACAGCGTTTGCTGCATGGACTCCGCCTGCGCGGTGACGGCGCGGTCATCGATGAAGCCGGTGCGTGCCATGCAGTGCAGGCCGGGGAGGGCGATGTTGTCGCGGATAGCCATCTCCAGGATCACGCCCTGTTCCTTGCGGTCCTCCGGTGCGAAGGCGACTCCGGCGGCG
>DATAIE010000822.1:0-3435 GCA_036262875.1 Verrucomicrobiales bacterium | reverse complement strand
ACTGCAAACCAGCGGCCAGGCCAGCACAGTGCTCTCCTACACGATCAATTTTTCCATCGGCGTCGATGCCCAGGGATTTTACCTCAACACCGCCAACAATGCGTCGGCCTTCACCGTGGGTTTTACCACCACCGTGCCTGGTCTGAATGTGTCGGCGAAGCTCTCGAAGCTGCATTTCCGCATCACCGACGAGTCCGGCACCGATGGAGACAATGTGCCGCCCACTTCCTTCGGAGGCACCTTCACGCTAGACCTGCTGGATCCCAGCGGCGCGGACAATCGTCTCCGCCTTTCTGAACTCAGCGCCGACCTGCTCGACGCCACCCTCACAGCGAATGCGGCAATCAATCTCAATCTCGCGAGCGACCTCGGAACGGCGAAATTTCCGGCGATCTCCGCGGACCTGAATTTCGCGTGGTCCTTCAACGGCGCACCCGTCCTCGCCGGGGACACGAACGCAACCTTCGGGGCCAAACCAACGCTTGCCTTCCGCAAGGTGACGCTGGACCTGGGATCGTTCTTTTCCGACTTCGCGAAGCCCGTCCTCGGCAAGGTGCGCGAAGTCTCCGAGCCGGTGCAGCCGCTCATCAAGGCCGTAAAAGAGCCGATCCCGCTGCTGAGCGATCTCCATGACATCACCAGCTACGTGCCCCAGTCGCTCCTGGAGATGGCGGTCAAGAGCGGCAGCATCACGCAGCAGCAGGCGGACAATTTCGATATTCTCGCCAAAGTCATCGAAATCAGCGATTCCATTCAGCCGGGTGCGGGCGCCAGCGTGAAGATAGACCTCGGAGACTTCGATCTCGGCACAGCGGATCCGCGGATACCCGATTTCAACATCGCCGGGATTACCCCTAACTCGATCCGCACCGCCGCTCTCGCCGTTTTGCAGAATCCGCTCGTGGCGGATTTCCTGCAAAAAACGAACGCCTTCCCGAAAGACGCCCTGCCGGGAGGACAGCCTGGCAAGGGGATGCAGTTTCCCATTCTCGACCATCCGGAGACGGCCTTTAATCTGCTGCTGGGCAAGGACGTGGATCTCTTCATGATGGACAATGCCACGCAGAATCTCTCGCTCTATAAGATCGATGAATTCATCCGGCTCATCGGGCCCTTCGGATTTCGCTTCAAAGGCATGGGCAACCTGCGCTTCGACCTCGACTTCGGATTCGACACGCGCGGCGTGCTCGACTTCGCCTCCAGCGGCGACCCCGTGGATATCCTGAATGGATTCTACGTGCTCGTCCCCCGGGACACCGGCGGTCAGGTCATCTCCATGGCGGAGGTGAATGCCGACATGAGCGGCAGCGTGGCGGCAAACGCTGTGGTCGCGGAAATCGGCGCAGGCGGCAGACTCTTCGCCAACGGCAAAGCCACCCTCGTGGATACGGACACGGACGGACGCGTGCACCTGGACGAATTCATCGCCAACTTCGACGAGTCACCGCTCTGCGTCCTCCAGGCCAGCGGAAGCCTCGACTTCAATCTCCGGGCCTACGTCACCATCGGCCTGGGACCCATGTCCTACACCTACGATTTCGATTTTACGTCAGGCCGGATTTTTGACTTTTCACACGCCTGCGGAGACGCGCAGCAGCCGGTACTCGCGCGGGTGGACGGTGCGGATGTCAAACTGCATCTCGGTCCGGAGGCGAACCGGCGCATCGTCGGTTATCTGGGTGACGGGCCGGAAACCTTTGAAATCGCTCACCGGTCGGGTGCCGCGGGCAATGAGCAGATCGGCATCACGTTCTCCGGAAACGGAACCACCGCCGGCGGCCCCGGATCGGCGGCCTATGGCCCGGTGCAGGGAGTCATCCGCGGCTCCGGCGGTGAAAACAATGATGTCATTACCCTTGCCCCTGACATTCTTTCTGCTGCAGTTCTGGAGGGGAATGCCGGAATCGACCGGCTCACCGGAGCGCAGGGTGACGACACCCTCTCCGGCGGTGCCGACCGCGACTTTCTGTTCGGAAACGGCGGCAACGATACACTCCTCGGTGGCGACGGACCGGATGTCCTCGAAGGCGGACCAGGCGCGGACATTCTCAACGGCGGCCCCGGCACGGATAAGGTGTCCTTCGCCCACGCGACAACGAATGTCACCATCAACCTCACGACCGGCGTGCATACCCACGACGCCGTCGGAGACACCTTCATCTCCATCGAACAGTTTGAGGGAACCCCCTTCGCTGACACCCTGATCGGCGACAGCGGCAATAACCAGTTCTTCGGCATGGCAGGAGACGACCGGCTGGAAGGCGGCGACGGCGACGATGCCCTGGAAGGCGGTCCCGGGGCTGACCAGTTAATTGGCGGTCCCGGCGAGGACTTCGCCAGCTATTTTACCTCTCCCGCTGGAGTGAACGTGAACCTCGAAACCGGAACTGCCACCGGAGGCGATGCGGAAGGCGATTTTCTGGATTCGATCGAACATCTCGCTGGCTCTGAATTCAATGACACGCTCACCGGGAGTGCAGCCGACAACCACCTCGCCGGTCTGGGAGGGGACGATACTCTCATTGGCGGGGATGGCGCAGACAGGATTCAGGGCGGAGAGGGCAAGGATATGATCTACGGGGGCCCAGGCAATGACACCCTCTACGGCGAAGGCCCGGACACGCCCGCCTTCGTTTCCACCGACCACCCGGATGACCCTGACGGCGCCGCCTACGCGCTCCAGCAGGAGGACACCATTGACGGCGGCGAGGGAGACAACTTCATTGATGGCGGCATCGGACGGGACACCATCACGTCCGGCAGCGGAAAAGACCGCATCTTTGGCGGCGCAGGAGACGATTCGATCAACGCGGGAGGCGGCGACGATTACATCGAAGGAGGCCCCGGCAGGGATATCATCGACGCCGGTCCGGGCGACGATTTCGTCAAGGTCATTCCGGATGTCCTTGCGGCCCCGGATCCCACGCTGCCCTTCCCGCAGAATCTTCCTTTTCCGCGTTTCGAAGGGGGTATCCTCGTGGGGAACGGAGGCGATACTCTCCAGGGAGGTCCCGGGATCGATACCGTGGACCTCAGCGCGATGATGTGCAAAGGCTACTACAGCCTGACACAATACGACAACTTCGGAGTGATCGTAAACCTGACCACCGGGGTTTGCTCTATCGCCGCGCAGGGTTGCTCCATCCTCGGTTTTGAAAACGTCATCGGCACCGACGCGGGAGATGAGCTGACCGGCACTGACGGTCCGAATATTTTCTACCCTCTCCGCGGCGGCGGACTTACCAACCACGCCACTGGCGGGCCTGATCGCATCGACGGCCTCGGAGGAGTGGATACCGTGGTGATTGATTTTTCCCGCGCTGACATCCCGGAAGCGCCGGGGGTCTTTACCAACGGCACGAGCCTGAGCCGCACCGGCTATGACAGTTATATCTTCACGAACATCGAGCAGTTTCACATCACCGGAGCAAGCAA
>DATAIE010000821.1:0-3627 GCA_036262875.1 Verrucomicrobiales bacterium | reverse complement strand
TGATACGATTTTGCCTGTCCCGGCATTCACGAAGACCAGTTCATTCTGCCGGGTAAGCGTACAGACGAGAAGACCGTTCCAGACGGCAAGGCCGCCGAGAACGTATTGGTGGTCTCCGCCATCGAATCCCTCGAGGACGGCAGGGTGGTTTTTGTCGCCGGGCTTTGTCCGGTCATCGCCAAGTTTCTCCTTCAGGACCGGCTTGTCGCTGCCGTCTTTCATTTTGGCGGTGAGGCGCAGTTCACCTTCCCAAATGCTGCCCGCATAACAGGCCACTGCTGCATTCGCCTGCGGGCCGGCGTCGCTGGCAAGCGCGGGAGCTCCGGTCCACACGCCACCCACCCAGCCTTGACCACCGCGCTTGTTTCCGTCGAGGTCCACCCACTGCAAGCCGTGACCGCCCTCGGAGACATAGGCGCCCATGTAGATGAGGGGTTCGCCGGAAGCGGTGCGCGCACCCGGCACGAAGGCCATGGCGGTGGGCGGGGTGTGATTCGTCATCCATCCGCCTGTTTTGTCAGCCGTTTCCCAGCCGGGCCGGCCGGCATTGTAGGGACTGAACTCATACGTCAGGTTGACCTCCTTCCGGAAGATCCCGCGCACGGTATACCGGCCAGGCGCGACGAACTGCGCGGGGATGGAGTAAAGACCGTGCCGCGCGGCATCCGGGTCGCGAGCGAGGTCATCGGTGCCGTCCCACCAGACGGTGTTCTCTCCTGCGGGAAAGGGTTCCTCCGCTATCAAATTGCGCACACGTTTCCCGTCCGCGTCATCGATGACCAGGGTGACAAAGCCCGCTTCGGAGAGCTTGAACTTGATGGGCACGGGCGGGTGTTCGGGAGCCGCGGCAGTGGCCCGTGGAGGGAGAGGGGCATTGCCCAAAGCTGTCAGGGCCATGATCTCCCCGAGCCACACGCGCCTTCCGTTTTTGGTATTCCCTTTCAAATGCGGATGGCTCTCGGGGGCGGGAGCCGTCATTTGCAGGCGGATGGCCCGCGTTTTCACCGGAGCCTGGAAGGCCACACGGCAGGGCCACAACTGCGCGGGGTAGCCGGATTCCCAGCCCTTTCCCTCGCCCACCGTTTTCCAGTCCGACTCCATGGCTTCGCGCGGATGCCGTGTGGACGGGCCTGCGAACGCCTGAACCGTCGCCGCGGAACATCCGTTGTTCAGAAGGATCAATTCGCTGAGGCTCACTTCCTCCGGCCACATGAGCGTGATCACTTCGGGCGCCGCGGCGGAAACCGGTGTCCCGCGTCCCTCCTTGCCGTTGGCCCAGGTATTCCACGTGCCGTCATTGGATTCGTTGTTCAGCTTTGCGGCGTCTTTGGGATTTCCAGGAGCGCTCACGATGGCTTCCGGAGCTCTGTTCGCGAGACGTTCCGGGAGCACGACCACTCCTCCGAGCCAGCCGGCATAGTCTGCGTCCGCCGGGTTCGATGCGTGGGTGAACCTCAGGGCCCGCGTGGTGGTGCCGGGCGGCAGAATCCAGACTGCGAATTCCTCGCGGCCTGTTTCCGAGGACCCGCCCGCGCGCTCCGCGGGAAGCCAGAGGGAATCGTCATCCACTTTACCTGGATACAAAGCAGTACTTTTCAGGACACTGGGACGCCCACCGCCGCGCACCAGCAAAGAGCCTGCGGCGAGTTCCCGCGTGAATCCAATCCGGAGGTGCCGCACGCCGGTCTCCTTCGATTTGCCGAACGCCTCTCCCGCCCACTCCACTTTCCCGTCCTGGGTCCACACGACGGTGGACGGTCCCTGTTTTGCCTCCGCGGGTTTTTCCACACCGCCCGCCCATTGGGTGAAAGCCGCGGGATCGAGATCACCCTTCCGCAGGGACGTGACCTGCCCGGACACGGGAAGAAGACCCATCATCAGAAGAACAGGAAACGCCGCGATTTTCATAGGCGGAAGTGTCTGTTGTTCTGCGATTCCTGTCCAGCGGATGCATCATGTGTGCCGCGGACGAATCCGGATATTCAGCAAGGGGAAATCAATTCCTGGTATTTCAGTATAAATTGGGGTTGCGCCCGTTGTTTCTGCGAATCAAGATTCTCCCGGACGACACACCAGCCTGCTCGAGCGGGAGGATTTCGCCCCTATCCACACACCCCAATTCAGGCCATGCCTGCCGGACAACCGGAGGTCGCTGACCACAGCCATCCAATCGATTTCCAGTTATGAACCGCCGCCATTTCATCCAACTCAGCGCCGGAGGAATTGCCGCTTCGCTTACGGCCTGCGGCAAAAAGGAGGAGAACCGTGTCAACGCGCAGGGGAAGCCGATCATCCGTTTTGGACACTTCCCCAACGTCACGCATGTGCATGGACTCGTGGCGCATCAGTTGAGCCGTCAGGGCAAGGGATGGTTTGAGTCCCGGCTGGATGCGGAGATCGAATGGAACGGCAGCTTCAATGCCGGACCGGCGGCGACGGAGTCGATCATCGCGGACCGTCTCGACGTGACCTACATCGGCCCCAGCCCGACGCTGAACGGGTATCACACCACGAAGGGGAAAGACATCCGCATCCTTGCCGGTGCGGCCAACGGAGGCTCGGCTCTCGTGGTCCGCAAGGATTCAGGGATCGTCAAACCGGAGGATTTCCGCGGGAAAAAGATAGGGTCGCCGCAACTGGGAAATACCCAGGACGTACAAATTCGCGCGTGGCTTTTGGATCAGGGATTCAAGGTCACGCTGAAGGGAGACGGGGATACGTTTGTCGTGCCTACCCCGAATTCCAATCTTATCGATCTCTTCACAACGAAAGGGCTGGATGCCGCCTGGACGGCGGAGCCGTGGGTTTCCCGGCTGGAAGTCGAGACGGGAGCCAAAGTGTTCCTCGAAGATAAAGACACGAACGTCACGCTGCTGATCGCCCGTGCAAAATGGCTGAACAATAACAAAGATCTCGCGAAGAAACTGGTGGCGGCTCATAAAGACCTGACCGCATGGATCCTCGCCAACACCGCTGAAGCGAAAAAGCTGGTGAAGGCGGAACTGAACGACCTGAAGATGCCGGCCAAAGACGAGATCCTCGAACGCGCATTCCCGCGCGTGATCCTCACGGATGTGATTTCCCGCGAGTCCCTCGACAAGATGGTGAAGAGCGCCCAAAAAGTAGGCTTCTATTCCGACATCCCGGCGCTGGACGACCTGCTCCCCGCCCTTTGATTTTGCATGAGCGCCACGGAAGAACTGCAACTCGTCACCCCCTCCAAACTGGAGGTGAAGGATATCGTAAAGACCTTCACCACCCGCCGAAACAAAATCACCGCGCTGGACAACGTCAGTCTTACCGTGGCGGAGGGCGAGTTCGTTTGTCTGGTGGGGCCCAGCGGCTGCGGCAAGAGCACGCTGCTGAATCTCATCGCCGGACTCGACACGGCGGACAGCGGCACGCTGCAAACAGACGGCCAGCCGATCACCGGCACGGGCCGGGACCGCATGGTGATGTTTCAGGAGCATGCGCTCTTTCCATGGCTCGATGTGATGGGGAATGTTCTCTTCGGCCTCAAGCTGAAGCCAAGCCTGACAGACAAGGACCGGGTGGAAGTGGCAAAGTATTACCTCCATCTCGTGGGACTGGAGCGGTTTGCGGATTCCAATATCCACGAGCTTTCCG
>DATAIE010000820.1:0-2260 GCA_036262875.1 Verrucomicrobiales bacterium | reverse complement strand
CGCGAACGGGGCCGGGCTTTGGGGAATGACAGCGGGGATCGCTGCACCCTGAAATTACAGGCCTTTCTTGATGGCGCTGGAGGCAACGAAACGAACGCTCTTGGAAGCTTTGATGGTCATCGCTGCGCCGGTCTTCGGATTGCGGCCTTTGCGGGCCTTGCGGGCGGACACTTTGAAGGTGCCAAATCCGATGAGTTGCACGTTCTTGTCTTTCTTGACACCCTTGACGATGGAATCAAGCACGGCAGTGAGCGCGTCGCTCGCGGCTTTCTTGGTCGCTTCCTTGCCAAGGGATTTTTGTACGGCTTCGATGAGTTCGGCTTTGTTCATGGTATTTGTTGATAGTGAGTTAAGTGGTGGATTCGCGTTGAGGAACGCTTACCGGTGGGCATCTGTAGAGATTCTGCCATTTAGTGTCAAATCTTTGCGCCCGTTTTTGTTATAAAAATACACTTCATCCCGAAAGAGTTTTTTTAGAATTTCCCATGAGCCAGCCTCCCGAGTTTCTCCTTCGTCAGCCCTCCATTCACCCGTCTGCTTTCATCGCTCCGAATGCCGTAGTGCTGGGGGATGTGACCATCGGCAAGGACGCCAGCGTGTGGTACAACACGGTACTGCGCGGAGACATCAACCGCATCGAAGTCGGAGAGGGATCCAACATTCAGGACGGGTCCGTGCTGCATCTCACCGCGGAGCGCGGATGTGTGATCGGAAGCTATACCACCGTGGGACACATGGCCATGCTGCATGCCTGCACCGTGGGCGACGAATGCCTCATCGGCATGGGTGCCATCGTTTTGGACGGGGCCGAAATCGGTGCGCGCAGCATCATCGGTGCCGGTGCGCTGGTGACACAGGGAAAGATCATTCCGCCCGGCAGCATGGTGCTGGGATCACCGGCGAAAATCGTCAGGACGCTGACGGAGGAGGAGCAGGACGGCCTGCGGGAATGGGCGGCGCGTTATGTGAGGCTGATTCCCCACTATCACACGCTCGGCTTGTCAGAATTCCGTCCGCAGGGAAATGCGGGCACCGTCTAACAGAATCACCGGCCGCTCCATGCGGTGCCTGTCCACCGCACCGTCTCCGCCACCGATAGCCCCGCGCCGCGCCGGTCGTAGGCGGTGAGGGATTTGCCTGCCGGGTCGATCCGCCACACCGCATGCACCCCTGGCCGCAGAGACGACTCCTTATAGATAAACCTCCGCTGCTCCAGCAAGTGCAGCCGGGGCAGTGCGCCGGGATTCTCGCCGGGCTGGACGACAACGGCCAGTCCCCCGTTTCCGCCAGGAGAGGGCACATGCAACATGTCGAGACCGAGTAAAATGCGCCCGCGTTTGGTGGAGGTGCCGGCCAGCGTCAGTTGCCCCGTAACCGTCATCGTCTTCCGGGAGGGGAGACTGCGGCGGCTGGCCTTCAGCCATGCTGCACGCTGGATGGTGCTCAGACCGCCCGCGTTTTCCGCCGGCATGCGCAGGAAATGCCGCACCACTGGAGCCTGGATGCGGCAACCCGCCAGCATTGTGCAGGAGCACAGTGCGAGAATCGCCACGGCGCGGGGTTGAACGGTCATGCTTCAGTATCCCGGTCCGGGAGTCAGGTGTCAAACCCGCTCAATCCGCCAGTTTGACGTGAACCTCCGCGCGTTCGAAATCCTGCGCTGTCAGCAGCGGCCTCTGTTTGAATCCGGTAATCATCCCGATCAACGAATCCGGGAACACCTCCAGGCGTGTATTGTAGGCGGTGGCGATATCGTTGAAGTAGGCCCGTGCGAGCGCAATGCGCTGCTCTGTTTCAATGATCTCCTTCTGCAAATTCAGAAACGCGCCGTCCGTTTTCAGCACCGGATAACTTTCCCCGAGCGCAATGATGGTCCGGGCGATTCCGTGGATTTCCGGACCGGATTCGCCGGGCAGGGTGGCGCTCTCCTGGGTGCGCATGGCGGTGACGGCGGTCTGCACGTCTTTTTCGTGTGAACGCAGGGCATCCACGCACGCAACGAGCCGGGGAATGAGATCGTGCCGGCGCTTGAGCTGCACATCCAGTTGGGACCAGCCCTGACGAACGCGGTTCCGCGTGTCCACGAGGCTATTATATACCATCCAGACCCACGTGAGCCCCCACGCACTGCAGTAGATGCCGCCGAAGAGTGCCGCCGCGGGCCATTTCCGCTCCTGCGTGAATCCCATGCCCACAGCCAGCAACAGACCAACGATTCCCCAGACCCAGAGGGCGATGCGGAAGCCTTTGAGCACCTGCT
>DATAIE010000819.1:0-5524 GCA_036262875.1 Verrucomicrobiales bacterium | reverse complement strand
ACGCAATGTCCGCCGCCGGGTTTGATACCCCTCCGGCTTATTTCACGATGCACACCCTTCGACTTCTTCTTTTGTTCCTGCTGGGGCTCTCCGGCAGTGCGATGGCTCAGCACAACTATGCGGCCGAGGAATTCATTGTCGTCAGCGGCGGCCCGGCCATGCGCGTCTGGGAGGATTACCGGGTGGCCCCGGAGCAGCACGACAAATATGCGGGAAACTTCATCAAGGCGGCGCACATCCGGCTGGAGCAGATCCGGGCGGAGCAGGGTCCGGCGGCAAAGTTGACCTGGCTGATCTATCGCCCCGCCTATGTTGCCCGTGAGCGGGAAGACCAGCAGCGCCGCCCCCCCTACACCTGCGATATCGCCGAGATCAATGCCCGTGCGGCCAAGTGCGGGGCGAACATCGTGTGGTTCAACAACAAGGATTTTGTCATCAACTACCTCAACGCCCGCGGCGGCAAAAAGATCGCGGATCTCGAGTTTTTCGTGCACTCCAACAAGTACGCGTTCCTGTTCGATTACAGCAATGAAACCCTCGGTGTGAGCACCTGCTATCTGCACTGCGTGGACCTGAAGCGCATTCACCGCGGGCTGTTCACGAAAGACGCCCGGGTGCAAAGCTGGGGCTGCCACACGGCGGAATACATGAGCGGCATCTGGAAGAAAGCCGTCGGCGTGCCGCTCATCGGCGCCATCGGCAAGACGGACTACCGCGCGATTGGAGACAACGTCTCGCTGCCGACGATAGGCGGACGGTGGTCGCGATAAGCGCCGGAATCTTCAAACATCAAAAATCAAACTCCAGAGAAGCCTCACGACTCAAGCTTTGCCCGGCCTGTGAGAAGGCTGGGCGGGCACTCCGCAGCGCATGAATTATTCAGAACTTCACCGCCTCTATCACCAGCCGTTCTTCCGCCTCATCCAGCAGGCGAGGGCGGTGCATGAGGAGCACTGGCCGGAAAACGAGGTGCAGCTTTGCACGCTGCTGTCCATCAAGACGGGCGGATGCAGCGAAGACTGCTCCTACTGTGCGCAGAGCGCCCGCTACAACTCGGATGTGAAGGCCGGGCGTCTCATGGAGAAAGACGAGATCATGCAGCGCGCGGAGGCGGCCAGAGCCAGCGGCTCCACACGCTTTTGCATGGGGGCAGCATGGCGCGGCGTGCGTGCCGGCACGGAGCGGTTTGACAAGGTGCTGGATATCGTTCGCGACGTCAGCAGCCTCGGCATGGAGGTTTGCGTGACCCTCGGCGAACTGGGTCCGGACGAAGCCAGCCGCCTCAAGGAAGCGGGGGTCACGGCCTACAATCACAATCTCGATACCTCGCCGGAGCACTATTCGAAGATTGTGACCACCCACACGTTTCAGGATCGTCTGCGGACGATCCGCAATGTGCAGGACGCGGGCATGAGCGTGTGCAGCGGCGGCATTCTCGGCCTGGGGGAATCCGTGGAGGACCGTCTCCACATGCTGGAGATTCTCAGCGAGTTCAATCCCCAGCCGGAAAGCGTGCCCATCAACAGTCTGATGCCCATGCCCGGCACGCCGCTGGCGGAAAATCCGCCCGTGGATGTCTTCGATCTCGTCCGCATGATCGCCTGCACCCGCATCGCCATCCCCCGCGCCCGGGTGCGCCTCTCCGCGGGCCGCACACGGCTTTCACGCGAGGCACAAACCCTCGCGTTCTTTGCCGGGGCCAATTCCATCTTTTACGGAGACAAGCTCCTGACGGCCGCGAATCCCGCCATCGCCGCCGACCGCGCGCTTCTTTCCGAACTGGACCTCCTGCCACAGGAGCCGAATCCCGCCATGCAGCCCCCGGACGCTGACGCCAACCGGCCGCTCAGTCCGGCCTGCACGCCCGCGGGCTGCGGCTGTTGATTTGCGCCTATGATGTCACGCCGCCAGTTTCTCAGCCTGCTGCCGGCAGGTCTGGTCGCCGGATGCTCGGAGGAAGCGCCGCAGCGGAAGCTGACGTTTCCAAAAGTGCCGTGGCGTGTCACGGCGACGACTCAATTTGCCGCGGACATGGCGGGTGCCATCGGTGGAAAGGCCGTGCAGGCGCAGTGCTTCTTCCCTGCCGGTGTGATCCCGGAAAAGTTCGTTCCCGGCGCACCGGACATCGCGCGACTGCACACGAGCGATATCGTTCTCACCCACGGCCTCGGCCTGGAGCAGCGCTGGCCCGTGGATTTCGTGGAGATGGCCGGCGCCGGCGTCCGCGTTTTCACCGCCACCTCCACCATTCCGCCGGACCGCATCATTCACCCCTCCGGGCCGGGCGGCCCTCCGGACTGCCACGTGTGGACGCATCCGGAACTCGCCGCCTGCATGGTGGACGCCATCGCCGGCGCCCTGAAGGAAGCCATGCCGAAGCTCAGCGACTATTTCGGCCCCCGTGCCTATCAGTTGCGCCTCCGCCTGGAGGAAATCATGAAGGCCGCCACTCAGCGGGCAAAGGAACTGAAACCGGACGGCCGCTTCCTCCTCACTTCGCATGATTCCATGCAGTATTTCGCTGCGGCCTTCTCTCTGGAGGCCCGTGCGCTCACTTCCGCAGACGGCACCATCGCGGACCGGATTCCGGACAGCCTCAAAGACTGGATCGCCACGCACAAAGTGAAGTCTCTCTTCCGTGAACCGTCCGCCGAGATGGATCTTCTCCGGCGAATGCTCTACGAAGTGAAGGTCGATCCCGATCACCCGATCCATTCTCTCACCCTGCCGGAGAAAAACGCCACCACCATCACCCCCTATAAGGTCTACGAAACCGGCACCACCGCCGGCTGCCTGCAGCACCTGTGTGAATCGGTGCTGTCCACTCTGATCGCGAACTGACAAATTAGGGGCTCAGCGAACTGAGGCTTGATCGCTGGCTGGTTTGCGTCCTCCATTCTCCATGTCCGCAGGAAACATCACCACCGCAGCCTTGAACGGGTCCGGCGAATCCCTGCAATTGCTTCGCGCATTCTACCGCAGCGTCTACACCGCCGAATTTCCCGACGAAAATGAGCGCGAGCTGCTGGAAAATATGGAGGAATACCTGCGGCTCAAGGACTGCGGATGGTATGGGCCTAACAATTACCACATCCTCATCCTGCGGGATGAAAGCACGGGCGAAATCGCCGGCGGCTGCATCGGGGACTATCTTGCGCGGAGCAACGCGGGGATCATCGAGTTCACAGTGGTCGATCCCGCGCGCCGCGGGCAGGGACTGGGAAAACGGCTGCTCCACGAGATCACCTCGTGTTTTGAAAAGGACGCGGCGCGAAACGGCTGCCCGCAGCTCGCCGGCGTTTGCGGCGAGGTGAATGACCCCTACAGAGCCTGCGATGTGGAAGAGCATCTGGACGGGTTCGCCCGGCTGCTCATGTGGCATCATTTTGGATTCCGCCTTCTGGATTTCCCTTACGTGCAGCCGGCCCTGAGCGAAGGCCAGGAAGCGGTGCGCGGGCTGGGGCTGATGTTCCAGCCGCACGATCCCCGGTTTGCAACCGCCGTTCCCGCTCAGCTCGTGACCACGATCGTAGCGGACTTCCAGATCTGGGCCATGCGCATTCCGGAGCCGGACCTCGCGCCGGAATTTCAGGCCATGCGTGACGGACTGGCCGCGAGGGACCGGGTGGAGCTTCTCGACATGGCCGCCTACGCCTGCGGAGAAAAGAATCCACCATTTACGGTGGAGAATATCACCCGTCCGGACCACCCGCTGGCGGACGCCTTTCGCGAACTCTATGCGCGGGAATTTTGTAAGGACCTCACCGCGGAGGACGCAAAGGGCTTTCAGGGCTCGCGCATTTGTCCGGAACCGCCGGTGCCTTATCATTACTGGATGTGGGGAGTGCTGCCTGCCGCAGGACAGCCGCTCGCAGGACTGGTATCCTTCTTCGCATTGCCGCACTGCGGCTTTGGCGGGTACATCGCGTTCGATGCTCCGTTGCGCGGAAAGGGACATTTTCGCCGCCTGCTTCGTATGATTGAAAAGCAATTCGTGCGCGTGAATCCCTCCATTTCGGGCTGGTATGTGGAATGTGAACACGGAAGCACGGAGAGCGCCGTCTTCACCCGCTGCGGTTTCACGGAGGTCCCGATGGTCTATCTTCAGCCCAGGCTGGTGAGCGATGTTTCGGGAGACTCTGACGGGTACCATCTCGCACTGCTCTATAAGCCGCTGGGCCGCATCTACAGTCCGCCGGCCCTGACGGCAGCGGCATTGAAGCGCGACATCGCTCAGTTCGTCCGCGTGGTTTACCGCATGAATGATACCGCTACCGCCGCGTGCGTGGCCCGGAATACCTACCCCTGTCCGGATGATGCCGATGTCTTCGCGTCCTCACTGCCGGCCGTGTGACCGTCAGCGGCACATTCTTCAACCGGTTCCGGTGTCCCCTTGCCGCTCCCGGCGCGGTAGAGGCTTTCGATCACGTCCGGCAAATGGCAGGAGGCAAAGGCGTCCTGGGTATCCCGCAGGTTGCTCCGCACGGCCTGCGGCGCTTGATCCGCTTCGAAAATGACCCGCTGGCGCAAGTCGGGCCGGCACTCCAGCAGTTCCTCAACCATTCCGGCAAGTGTCCGGCCCTCTTTGCGTTCTTTGGCCAGCCTGGTCGTGCTTGCCGGTCCGTCGTCGAGAGAACAGCCCGTATGATCGAAGGCGCAGGCATACACGAGGTATCCGTCTTCAAACGGCCGGCGGGCCTCCGCGAAACAGGTGCCCGTGGCATCCACCCGGCTTCCTCCACGCATGGTCAATTCCCCCAGAGAGTGCACCACCTTGGCGGCGAGTTGCCTCATGGAAAGCTCCCTGCTGCCCTCGTCCGCTACATTCGCATGTTCGAAGAAGGGAATGATCCCGAGCCAGGGGGACTCGTTCATACCGTGCTTCGGTTTTCCGCTTCCGTCGCACAGAACGAACAGAATCCACAAATAGGCGGAATAGTAACGCGGCACGTCGCCCTCCGCACTGCTGTGCGAAACATAGTCCAGCACCAGACCCGTGCCCATATCCGGATAGGTCAGGTGTCTTTGGGCAGGAACCAGCGTGCGCAGCAGCTTTGGCGCGCGCGCTTTCCAGTTTTGCAGGGTCGCAGGGGCGTTCGGGTCTGCCTTCAGGGCGGGGCGGGGACTCTCCGTTCTTGAGTCCGACAGCGACCAGCGGGGAAAAGCGATGACCGAAAACGCCCTCACGCTTTTCCCGTTCGCCGCCTCAGCCTGGAGCTGTTCGAATCGCGCTCCTTCGTCACTCGAGCTGTGCTTACCCGCCAGAAGGGGCAGGGAATTGTTTTCATCTCCAAACCCGAATTGCAGCGCCAGCATGGACCCGTGCCAGCGAAAGCAGCGGTTGCCGCACATGGGGATGCTGGGCCCCCAGAGCAGCCAGCAATAGAAAGTGAACAGTTGATGGCTTCCCAAAAGCGTTTGTCCGGAAGCGGCGGATTCCCGGTCCTTCTCGTATTCACTCATCAACTGCGTCCAGTCCTGGTCGAACCGCGCCAGCAGTCCGCGCAGCAAATGGATAGGCACG
>DATAIE010000818.1:0-3252 GCA_036262875.1 Verrucomicrobiales bacterium | reverse complement strand
AAGCGACTCACCACCGCTGAAAGCCAGACCGTTCGCATGGGAGTGTAAGGAATCCCGACGCGGCTGACCGCGGGTCCGAATCTTCAGCCAGGGATTTGGATGCGAACAAATGGCCGTTCGGATCATAAAACTTGTCCCGCTTCCGATGCCGGAATAAAACGCGTCCTGACCTGTCGTTCGCCTATGACACCCGCCAAACGCCGTTCCAGTTCGGGAAAGATCATGCTTGTTCTGCTGGGTGCCTGCCTCACGCTGGCGGGCCTCGCGATCCCCGCGTTTTTTGGGCGCACGGTTATTCAGGCTGCTGGGGCGGGGGATTGGGTTTCGCATCCCTGCACCATCGACTCCACCGTTGTCAGAGTGAGCCGCTCGTCAAAGGGCCGGGTGACTCGCAATTTAGAAGCAAGATATTCCTGGGAGTGGCAGGGGGAAACCCACCACGCCAACCGGTTTTCCTTCTCGTCCGACACAGTTTCGGATTCAGATGACGAGGCCTTTGACCTGAGGCACGCCGCCCGGATCCCCAATGGCTACCGGTGCTGGGTGAATCCGCATAATCCGGGCGAGGCGGTCCTCTCCCGCGATGTGCCGTGGGGGATCATGATCATGCTCGTTCCCTTTGCAGCGCTGTTTCCCGTGGTGGGCGCGGGTCTTATGGTTTCCGGGGGCAGCGCCCGGGACCGCCGCGAGGCGCTGGCAAGAGCCTCCTGGCCGGATGAACCGCTCCACTGGCGGGAGGACTGGAGCCAGGGGCGCGTCGAGGAAAAGAGTCTGTGGTTTTCGCCAGGCGGGCGCATCGCGCCGGCGTGGATCATCCTCGTGCTGGCGGCTGCCTTTGCGGGTCTGTTTGTCACCCATGTGTGGACGGCTGGCCGCCTCATCGCCGCTGTCATATTGGGCGTCATCCTGGCGGGAGTCATTTGGGCGACGGTGCGAAAATTGCGAAGCACCGCAAAATTTGGCCGGCTGGAATTTGTGCCCGAGGCGCTGCCGCTCTGTCCGGGCCAGCCGCTCGCCGGTCACGTGCCGCTGCGGAATCCGCTGCGCCGCCCGCGCCGTGTGAAAGCGCAGATCCTCGTGAACCGCAATCTCCGGACCCGCCGGGGAGTCCGCACGCAAAAAGTGGTCTCCGCCGGGATGGATGTCCAGGTGGAGGCGCAGGCCATTTTTCTAAGTGTTGTACTCCCGGAAGCTCCTCCTTTCTTTCCGGTGGACCCGAACGGGGCAACCGTGTGGCTCCTCACGCTGAGGGCTCCGGGCGACGGTCTCTTCGCTACCTTCGAACTGCCGGTCCAGGCCTGTTACTGAAGGAACCGGATGGACCCGGCCCTGGTAAGTGGCTCCTTCGTCGCATTGGGGAAATGACGGCGACAGGAATGTCGCCGCTCCTTGTTATGGAGTCGTCGCCATGAGGGACAGACAGGGGGGGCGATATTCCGGTCGCCGTAGGAGCAGTCTCGCGAAACTGCCCGGCGGTGCCGGTCACTTCGCTTTGACGTTGTAGCAGTAGATGTAGTTCTGGTCTCGCAGATAGAGGCGGCCGTCGAGGATCACCGGGTGCGTCCAGATGCGGCCCTGGGGCTTGCGCAGCCTGGTTTGCGGCTCAAGGCGGAAGCGGCTCTTTTCGTTCCATTTTTCCGGGGAGACTTGCGCAAGGACCACGTCTCCATTGTTTTCATCCACACATACGAGGTGGCCGGCGACGAAGCTGCAGCAGCCTTTCCCCAGCTTCTTGTCCTGCCAGAGCGCCTCGCCCGTCATAAAATCCTGGCAAGTCCAGCCGCCTTTCTCGGAGTGGCCGTAGAGCTTGCCGTCAACGAGGATGACTCCGCCGTGGTGGTTCACCATTTTGGGCCCGTCGTAGACCACTTTTGGCTGGGCTCCGTCCAGCTTCAGCAGGCGGCTGCCCACGCCATAACCGGCGGTCACATAGACGTAGCCATCGTGATAAATCGGCGTGGGGATCACGGCCACGCGACCGGGAAACGGCGCCTCCCACAGGATTTTGCCCGATTCCGCCTCCGCGCCAAAGACGCGTTTGCCGATCAACTGCACATACTGCCGCTTGCCGCCGTGCTCCACGAGGATGGGGGAGGAATACTGGGCGGCATCGTCCAGGTCCTTCGACTGCCAGGCCAGTTTCCCGTCCGCTTTGAGAAACGCGGCCATCGTGCCCTTGGGGCCGCCCGGCGTGCAGATCACCCTGTCTCCGTCCACGAGCACGGATTCCGTATAGCCCCAGTCCTGGAGCTTGCCGCCGTAGTCCTTCACGAGATCCACTTTCCAAACCTCTTTGCCGTCCTTGATCGTGAGACACGCCAGCAGGCCGTTGGCCGAGAGTGCATAGGCCCGGTCGCCATCGATCGTCGGCGTGGATCGAGGCCCGTCGCCCCACTGATTCGGATAAATACGGTCATCGATCGGTGTCGCCCAGAGCTTCTTGCCCGTCTTGATGTCGATGCAGAGCACGTGCTCCTTCCCGTCCCACGCGCCCATGGTGAACAACTGATCCCCCACGATAGAGAATCCGGAATACCCCACGCCCGCGTCTTCATACAGCCACAGCCGCTCCGGCCCCTTCTCTGGCCACGGCACCAGCGTGGACGCATCCGGCGAATGATCCTGCCGGTCCTTCCCCCGCCACTGCGGCCAGTCGGCAGCAAAGGTCAAAGAGGCGGCGAGCGTAAGAAAGGAAAGGATGCGGAATGGCTTCATGGGAAGAGTTTGAGAGCGCCGGAAAGTGAAAGCCGGTCGCCCTTCCAGTAGGGAATGCCGGTCTTAAATGCAAGGCGCGTTCAGAATCGCGAATGTGTAAAAGGCGGGCTCGGATGCCGACTGGGGCGTGGGGCGGGAAGGCCAGGGAAATGACGAAATCAGAAACCAGAATGACGAAGGAATTTCGAATGACGAACGGTTGGCTCGCCGTTCGTCATTCCTCCGGATTTCGGGATTCGAGTTTCGTCATTTTTTTTCGAGCCCCATCCGCCTGCGCAGCACTTCCCCTTTCACCGCGGGACGGAGCCTTTTCATTGCCGCCTTCACCTTAGCGGTATCCTTTCCGTTAATTTTGTCTCCGTAGGCGAGGGATGGAAGTCCTGTGAGAGCCTGGAAGAGCCAGAGTTCTTTCGCTTTGCCTTCGGTCCCGGTTTTAGGCGGGAGGAATTCAATGGAACCGATCTTCTGGTCACCTTCGCGGATTTGGTAACCCGAGTCACTGTCGGTCGCGTGGAACACGATCGTTTTTCCAGGTTT
>DATAIE010000817.1:0-5628 GCA_036262875.1 Verrucomicrobiales bacterium | reverse complement strand
CCGTGGCACTGCGGACGACTTTTCCATCAATGAGAAGATTGAGGCAGGTGTGCGTCTCGTAATTCCCTCCGCCGATCCGAAAAGCGATATAGGGCCGCACGATCTCAAATTCCGGCGAAGTGAGGGTCCCCGTGGGCTGGTCTCCTTCGACCTCACTGCTGATCACCGATGCGGGGCCAGCGTTTTCAATTTCCAGTTTTTTCTGCATTGCCGGAGATGGCGTCCCCTTCGCGAAGGCAGTGCCCGTGGCCTCCCAACCGCCGTAGGCACCCCCGTCGAACGCTCCGATGGCAATCGTGTCGGCATGGGAACAAGTGGTGCCGGATGCCAGCAGGGTCCATAAGACGCCGCGGAGGGCAATTGAAACGCGCGGCGTGTTTTCCTTCAATCTGAATGAGTCGGTGATCATTTCGTTGGGGTATTCGTCACTAAAGTTGAGGGGAAGGCTCAATAATCATCTGCTGCGCGGGAACTTCGATGGTCAGACTCATTCCGTAGTGCAGTCCCTCCAGGAACGGCAGGAGGAGTTCCAGCACATCCGGCTGCTGGAAGTGCTCAGGCTTGGTTTCTGGATTGGGATAGTAAATATAGCCGGTGGCCGTGCCGCCATTCGGTGTTTGCACCCGCACATCGAAAAAAGAAAAATCCTCCGCGGGTTCGACGGGATGCCATTGCACCTGCCGGAAAGTCACGGCGGGACGGACCACACGGTACACCAGCGGAGCGATGCTGACGTTTACCGTCCCGCTGTGGAAAGGACTCAGGTCGAGACCCATCTCCCGAAAAAACGGCGCCTGCATGCGCAGGGTGCCTCCGGGAAATCGCGGATCATTGTTGCCGCCGGAGGCCACGCGGTGACCGGGGACGACACGGGCTGAAACGATTTGGAGTGAATCCATGGCAGGTCAGCGGGTTTCCAGCCGGCGGTTCATTTCCTCAAGGCTCACACGTTTGGTTTCCGGGAAGAGGATGGTGACGACAAAAATCTGAACGACCATCATCAGGGCAAAGAACGCGAAGGGCAGGCCCGCACCCGGCTGACCAAGGTCTTTTGCCACCAGAGGAAACACCCATGAAATCACCATCGCCATGAACCAGTGCGTGAAACTGCCCAGGGTTTGCCCCTTGCTGCGAACGGCCGTGGGAAAGATCTCGCTGATGAATACCCAGATAACAGCGCCCTGGCCGAAGGCGTGACAAATGACCATCCCGCCCAGGAGCCACACCAGCCAGTCGGCGTGCACGTTGCTGGAGAAGATCCATGTCACCAGTCCGAGGCTGATTGCGCCACCCGCGCTGCCCCAGATCAACAATGGCTTCCGTCCCACCTTATCGATGATCGCCATGCCGGCGAGGGTCGCGAGCAGATTGACTGAGCCAAGGATCACCGACTGCATGCCACTGGCATTTTTGTCAAAGCCCGCCATGGCGAAGATCTGGTCGGCGTAATACCACAGCGCATTGATCCCGCCCAGTTGGTTGAACATCGCGACAATGATGGCGAGCATCACCGGCCGGGCATGAGACCGCGTGAAGAGAGGAGCCGTGCCATCCGCGGCTTCATCCCGCAGCGAACGCTCGATAGCGCCGATCTGAGTTTCGGCATCTTTCACGCCCAGAGTCTGCAACACCGACAGGGCCTCGTCGCGGCGGTTCTTCATCATCAACCATCGCGGACTGCGCGGAATGAAAAACAGCAGCACCAGAAAGAGGAAGGCCGGAATGGACTGCACTCCCAGTTTCCAGCGCCATTCCGCGGCTCCCATATCGAGCCGGCTGATGAGGTAATTCGAACCATAGGCCACCAGGACACCGATAACGATGTTTACCTGAAAGCACGCGACCAGGCGTCCGCGCCAGGCGGCGGGCGCGATCTCCGCCAAATACATGGGGCCAAGCACGGAAGTGGCCCCGACGGCGAGGCCGCCTAGAATGCGCGAGGCCACCATGAGCGTAAGACCATTGGCAAAAGCACATCCGAGCGCGCAGAGCAGATAAAATGCGGCTACCACTTTGAGACAATCCCGCCGGCCATAGCGGTCGCCGGGTTTGGCAGCACCCAAAGATCCGAGAGTCGCGCCGATCATGGCGGAGGCCGTCATAAACCCCTGCTCCCCTTTAGTTAGGGTGAACAGCTTTACCAAATCGTCCTGGCATCCGGAGATCACTGCGGTATCAAATCCGAACAGCAATCCTCCGAGGGCTCCCACCAGAGTAGCCCCGATGAGGGCTGCCGTAATGCGCGGAGGAGCGTCGGAAGGAAGAGGAGGGGAGGATGGAACGGATGCTGCCATGCCTCTGCAGCCTGACGGCGGGCCTCGCAGGCGGCAATCCTTTCATTGACCGTTCGGGAAAAAGCAGACTAGACTGCTTTGAAAGCGGTAAAGGCACAATCTCCGGTAACCGATGCACAAACCAGCGCGCTATCTCACCATTGCCCGGCAGCTCACTACCGAGATCCTCGCCGGTAAATATCAAAAGGCCGGTCGCCTCCCCAGCGAGGTTCAACTGGTGAAACGGTTTCGGGTGTCCCGTCCCACGGTCGGGCAGGCGTTGCGCTGCCTCCAGGACGATGGTCTTATCGAGCGCCGTCCGGGATCCGGCACCTATCTGTCCACTGCCGCTCCCCGTCCGGCTCGAAACACGCTTCCCCGCATTGGGATGATCGTCCCCTCCCTGCGCCGGACGGAGATCTTCGAACAGATCATCGGGGAAATAGCGACGCTGGTCCGCGCAGCCGGATATGATTTCTGGCCTGGAGTGACGGCCTCACCGGTGGCGGAGGCGCGCATGACCGTGGAGGAGGCAGAGAGGCTTTGCGGTGATTTTATCAGTCAGGGCGTGAAGGGCGTCTTTCTCGTGCCGTTCGAACATCAGCACGACCGCGAAGCCGCCAACCGCCGCATCAGTGACCGCCTTCGTCTGTCAGGGATTTCTGTAGTGCTCATCGACCGGGACCTGGGGCCATTTCCCTCGCGCAGCGCTTTCGATCTCGTGGGAGTGGACAACTTTCTCGGCGGATATCAGTTGGTTGAACACCTGCTTCGCATGGGACTGCGCCGCTTCGCCTACGTGGTTCGCCCGCTGAGCGCCTCCACCGTGGACGCGCGCATCGCCGGAGCGAGGGCGGCCATGGCGGCTCATCAGGTCGAGTGTCCGCGGCACTTCGTTTTTACCGGTGACCCGGCCGACATTAAATTTGTCAGGACTTTTGCCAAACCTTCTCAACTCGATGCCATTCTCTGCGCCAGTGACCACACGGCGGCTCAAATACTGCAAACCCTGAGCCGGCTGCGCATCCGGGTACCGGCCGATTTGCGGGTCGTGGGATTCGACAATGTTCCCTTTGCCGGACTTCTCACCACGCCCCTGACAACAGTGGAGCAGTCCTGCCGGGACATCGCCGTCAGCGCCTGCGAAGCGATGAATGACCGCCTGCTCAATCCCGCTCTGCCTCCACGCTCCATCGTGCTCACTCCGCGACTGGTCGTCCGTGAAAGCTGCGGCGCTTGCCAGGTCAAGTGAAGCCCTGAATACACGCCGCCTTCTACTCCTCCTTCACCCGGAAGAAATGCCGGGTCGCCACGGGCAGCGTCGCGGAGGTCCACATGGTGCTTGCGCCTCCGCTGGGCAGTCCGGTGGAAAGAGGAGTCCAGGTGGAAAGGTTGCCGCTGAGTTCCACCCGGTAGGTTTTGCCAGGCCGGGAGTTCCAGGTGAGTGTCAGCTTTCGCTGCGGCCCGTTCCACTGATGGCCGGTGATCGCAAAATCCGGCACTCCCTGTGCATTCAGGACAACCGAAGTCTCCGCCACCAGCGCGCCCGTAACAGTCACGGTGCGCGTCACAGGCAAGTACCCTGGCACGCTGACGGTAAGCGTGTATTCACCCGCGGGAAGATCCACCGCACCAAAAAAACCCGTCGCATCTGTCTTCACGGTGCGCGTCACGACACCGGTAATCGTCACAGAGGCACCGTCAAATTTCACCCCTTCAGAATCCGTTAGGAATCCCATGAGGTGCCCCTTCGAAACATCCGTTTTCCATGGCATCGATGGAGCCGCGACCGCCTCCGCGAAGACCGGCGTGCCTCCGGGATCATAGGTCTCCGCGGCGGCATCGTCCGTGAGCGCGGCGATCACTTCGGCCCGGGTGATACCGGCGGTTTTGGTGGGAACGCCATAAGAATAAAGCACCGAGCCGCCGAGGGACTTGCCTCCGCCTGTCACGCGTGCCTGCTTCACTTCGGAAATCGTATCGGCCACCGCATTGAGATAAATCCCGGGTCCCGCGGCACCGGCGCGGTTGAATTGATTATCCCGCGTCCAAGCGCACCAGGCGTTGTATTCCGCGCGCCGTGCGGCATCGGAGTAGTCCCGGTAGATCATCGGAATCGCCAAATCGAGAATGCCCTCCTCCAGCCAGCCCCGCCAGTCCTGGAGCACCCGTCCGTAGGCATCCCGCCCCTGCCATGCAGCGAGCGTGCCGGAGGCCGGCGCGGCGCCATAGCAGATGAGTGCGCCGGAGATGCGCGCCGCCGGCCGGATTTTCCAGGCATGGAGATACACCTTGCGGACGAGCGCGCTGACCTGATCCCGCCGGAACTGCAGCCATTCCGCGTCCCCCGCCGGCGGACGGTCGGTGCGGCCCGTGAGCGCCTTGAACCGTTGCAGGGCGACGGGATGGTAACCCCACGGCTGACTGCCCACGGAGGAATTGCTGTCCGTATAGCGAATGTAGTCAAAGTGCAGCCCGTCCACTTCATAGCGGGTGAGAATATCCTGACAAACGTCGAACGTATGCTGCTGCACCGCCGGGTGCGCCTGGTCGAAGGCGTAGTTGCCCCCATCCCATTTGGTGCCGTCGTCCTTCTCCGTCACCCACTCGGGGTGCAGCCGGTAAGGATGGGTGGCCTGAGCCGGCTGTGAAGTCTCGCCGTTCCAAACGTTGTAGGTGACGATCCACGCATGCACCTCGATGCGCGGGGTGCCTGCATGCGCTTTGGCGATGAGGTCCGCGAGCGGATCGAAGGCCTGAGGCGTCACGTCCGTGGCCTTTGGCTCCAGCGTACTGTTGTAGTAGGCGTCGCCGCGCTTCCGTACCTGGACGAAGACCGCATTCATGTTCGCTGCGCGCGTGTCGGCGACCAGTTGGGTGACCTCGGCGGACGACTTGATGCCCGCATGAAAAGCGTCCACCCACAGCCCGCGAAATTCCTCACCGCGCACGAAGGAGGAGGCGATCACAACAAAGGCCAGGGGGAGGAGCCAGGGCATGGCGGGTATCATCCTTTCATCGGCCCTGGGACGCCAGCAAATTCAGAAAACGTCATTTCCGTCCCGTATGCCGCCGGAATTTCCAGTCGCTGGTATCGGGGCATTTTGGAACACCTGATTTGGATTGACCTCATTTTCCCAAAATGAGAAAACCATAAAGTTTTCCTCCGCCGACATCCCGTCATGAAACTGCTTTCTTCCCGCTTCCTCGTCCTCACTCTCGTTGCTTTCGCTGCAGGCACCGCGGCGGGAGGCATCACCATGGCTCCGTTAGCTACCTTTGGCGGAGGGGACGGCTGGCGCGCTCCCGAAGAGATCATCGCCGGGGATGCCCCCTTCACGGACGACGGAGTGAA
>DATAIE010000816.1:0-3845 GCA_036262875.1 Verrucomicrobiales bacterium | reverse complement strand
ATCCCGGAACCGTCGTTGCGGAATTCGTAGCGGAACTGCTTCGGCTTCGCCGGGCTTTGATCGGCTCCGTCGTCATCATCGTCGTCGGCAGCCGCAGTTGTCCAGTTGTCCAGAGCCTGTTCGAACTGCTGCCGCGCTTCGCCCTGAAGATCGAGCCGGTCCAGCATCTGACGGAGGTGCTCTTTTACGGGGCCCGGCGCGCTGAGGTTGCCACTCAGGTCGAGATGGAATTTGCGTTCGTTCTTCGGCCGGGCGTCCTGGGCTTGAAGGGTGTAAAAGGCTCCTCCGGCAGCAGCGATGGCGGCAAGTGCGGGTAATACAAAACGTGGTTTCATGGCTGAAAATAGTGGAATGAAATGGAGGGGAGGAGGTTATTTGCGGGCCGTCAGTGTGACTTCGAGCTCCTTTTCCTTTCCGTCCCGTTTGATGGTGAGTTTGATTTTGTCCCCCGGTGAGCACTGACGGACGCGGTTGATGACGTCGCCGGTGCCGCCCACGGCCTTGCCGTCGATTTTTGTGATCACGTCGTTGAGTTCGATTCCTGCTTTGCGGGCCGGAGAGTCTTCGATGGTTTCACTGACCGCGACGCCATCAGCAGTGGCTTCCATCTGAATGCCGAGCCACACAGTGCCCTTTGCGGGAGCCGCAGGCTTCGTTTCCGGAACGTCCGGTTCGTCGGGGAAGGCGGGGGCGCGCCGCGGCTGCCTTCTTGGCTTTGCCTGGCTGTTGTCATCGCCGTTTTGCCGCAGGTCGTTGGATTCGCTCAGGACGCGTTTGGAGTCGCCCCAGACATCGCCTTTTTTGAGGCGGTCCCAGTCATCGCGGAAGACTCCCGCGGGGACGTGGCGGTTCTCCGTGAGATTCATGCTGATGCTGGAGTGGATGCCGATGACCTTGCCATCCAGATCGAAAAGCGGGCCGCCGCTGTCACCGCCGGAGACGGTGCAGTCCGTGCGGTAAAAGGCCTTCTCGTTGTCCAGCCACAGGCATCCGATGCGGACAGGCGCTCCGCGTTGCGGGTCGAATCCGCCAGGGTGCCCCATGGCGATGCACCATTCGCCGCGCTTGATGCTGCCCGGCGCGGCCAGGTCCACATGCGGCCAGTCTTTGCCTTCGGTGATCTGCACCATCGCGGCGTCCCGGCTCCGGTCGCGGCCAAGCACTTTCCCTTTCACCTCACGTCCGTCGGGGAGTACCACGCTGACTTCATTTTTCCCGTTTTTGTCGCCGGCGGCATCCACGACGTGAGCCGCCGTGAGAATGAGCCCGTCGGCGGAGACGATGACGCCGCTGCCGCTGCCCATGCCGGCCATGATGCCGACCACGGCGGGGCGGGTTTTGGCGACGACGTCAGTGACCTTTGCCTGCCTTTCTTTGAGCGAATCGGCGTGGGCGGCGCCGGGGATGCAGAGCGCGGCCGCGAGAACGGCGGCGGAGCCCGGAGAGAGTATAGCGGATGCGATCTTCATTTGAAACGAGGGTGTTTGGGATTGACAGTCCAAGGAGCGCTCCAGCGGGGACCTTTTATCTACGCCGTTTTCGCCAAATTGTCATTCGCGAAGGCGCAGGCGGGCAGAAGGCACGGCACCGCCACCTGGAAGCCCCGCTTTTGCAAAAATGATGCCACGGGAAAATGATTGCATTCGGGACGCGCGCGGGAATCATCCCGGGTTTGCTTACCGGGCGGGCAGACCGCAACTGGTACAACCCAAGGGTGCCTATGAATTCCAATGTAAAGATAAAGATGCAAAAGCTGCGGTCGATGGCCGCTGCAGCCGGGATCGGCACGGCGCTGCTCGCCGGCGGATGCGGAAAACCGGAAGTGGCCAAGCTCGAATTCAAAAATACGTCCGTTTCCGAAGAGGGCGGAGATCTGCCGTCCGCGGGGCAGGCCAACCGGCTTCTCAACGAACAATCCGCCTTTCTCCGCCGTCACGCCAAAGATCCCGTCGACTGGCATCCCTGGGGGGCCGAGGCATTCGAAAAGGCAAAAAAGAGCGGACGTCCCGTGCTGGTCTCGATCGGATATGCGAGTTGTCCGTGGTCGCAGAAAATGCACAGCGAGTCGTTCTCGGTGCCGGAGATCGCGCGGTTCATGAATGCGCATTTTGTCTGCATTCTCGTCGACCGGGAGGAGCGTCCGGACGTCAATACCGCCTTTCTGCACTTTGCTTTCTGGAAGCAGAAGATCAGTGGCTGGCCGCTGCATGTTTGGCTAACCCCGGAAGGTCTCCCGATTTATCAGGGCGTGTACTTTCCGCCCTATTCGAAAGGTGCGGAGCCTTCGTGGCGGCTCACCATCGAGCACGTCGCGAACAACTGGGAATCGCAAACGGACTATGTAAGGGAGCAGGCCAAAAAAGTGGCCGAGGGATATTTGAAGGATTTTCGCAGCCGCTGGCTGGGACCGCCTCCGGAGGGCAATACCGAAGTTAAAGAGGTAAAGGACTTCATGAAATTGACCCCTCCGAAGCAAATGGAGACCTTCCTCGGCCTGTCGGATGACAAAGTCCAGTATGCCATCGTGGACCTGCCTACGGCGAAAGTGGAGGAGCTTTGGGGCCAGTTGAAGCCGGACGTGGCGGCGGCCACGCTGGCCAGGCTGGAGCCGCTGGCGGCGGCCACACTGTTTGCCAAACTTCAGGGGCCTGCCCGCGAGCCGGCGTTTCAGCAATTCGTGGAAAAAGCACGGATGCTGAACTTCCAGAAGCTGCGCAGCCTCTATGATCCGGTTTATGGCGGCTTCGGGCCGCCGCCGCGGTTCGCACCGCACCAGTCTCTCGACTTTCTGCTCCGCTACGCCCAGCGCGGGCGCGCGGAGAAATTTGGCAAGCAGTATGAGTCGATGAGTATGATCACCTCCACCCTGGATCATATGATCGCGGGTGGCATGTTTGACCAGATCGGCGGCGGATTCCACCGCTACAGCACGGACATCTACTGGTCGGTCCCGCAGTTCGAAAAAATGCTCTATGACCAGGGTTACATGGCTCAGGTGCTCGTGAATGCCGCGCAGTTGTGCGGGCGGAAGGACTATCTCTCGGCGGCTGCCGGCCTGCTGGCCTACACCGGCCGGGAGCTGTCGCATCCGGAGGGAGCCTTCTATTGTGCGGAGGGCAGCAGCAGCCCGGCGAAAAACGGTGCCATGACGGAAGGCGCCTTCTATCTGTGGAGCAAGAAAGAGATCGATGAAGTGTCCGGTGCCTCCGCACCGCTGGTGGATGCCGTGTTTGGCATCGAGGAGCGTGGAAATCTGCCGCTGGACTCCTCCATGCGTGAGCGGCTTGGCAATACGAACATCCTCATGATCGTGAAGACTCCGGAGGAGGCTGGAAAGTCGCTGGGCAAAGATCCGGCGGCTGCCCGCAAGGAGTTCACAGAGGTCTGTGGAAAACTGCTCGAAGCCCGGAAGAAGCGCCCGCGGCCCACTCTGGAGGACAAGGTGCTCACGAGTTGGAACGGCGTGGCCATCTCCGGTTATGCCCGCACAGGATTCGCTCTGAACGATCCCGCTCTCATCCAGCGGGGGGAAAAGGCCGCGGAATTCATCCTGTCAAAACTCCGCAGCAAGGACGGTGGCCTGCTCCACGCCTTCCTCGATGGCCCGTCTCCGCTCCCAGGCTACAGTGAAGACTACGCCACCTTTGTCAGCGCCATGCTGGACCTTTATGAGGCGACCGGTTCCGTCCGCTGGCTTTCGATGGCTGTGGAGCTTCAGGAGCGGCAGGTGACCGATCTCTGGGACAAAACGGACGGCGGTTTCTTCGACGGTCCGGATTCACCCTATCTCTTCCACCGGATGAAGAGCATGGACGAAGCCAGCGAGATATCGGCGGGTTCGTCCT
>DATAIE010000815.1:0-5664 GCA_036262875.1 Verrucomicrobiales bacterium | reverse complement strand
TTATGTGATCGATACGGGATATGCGCGCATGAGCCGCTACAATGCCCGCACACGCACGAAGCGTCTGCCGGTGGAGGCGGTCTCGCAGAGCAGTGCGAATCAGCGGACGGGCCGCGCCGGGCGTGTGCGCGACGGCGTCTGCGTGAGGCTTTACAGCGAGGAGGATTTTGCGAAGCGTCCGCAGTTCACACAGCCGGAAATCCAGCGTGCGAATCTGGCCGAAGTGATCCTGCGCATGAAGGCGTTCCGCCTCGGAGAGATCGAATCGTTTCCGTTTTTGAATCCTCCGCAAACGGCGGCCATCCGCGGCGGCTACGGGCTGCTGCATGAACTGGGGGCCCTGGATGACACGGAGAGCATGACGTCTCTGGGCCGCGAACTGGCCCGCCTGCCGGTGGACCCTTCGCTGGGACGGATGCTGCTGGAGGCGCGTGACGACAACGCGCTGCCGGAAGTGCTCGTCATTGCCGCCGGTCTCAGCATTCCCGATCCCCGCGAGCGTCCGGAGGCGGAGAAGGAAAAAGCCGCTGCGGCCCACCGGGCATTTGGTGTGGCGCACTCGGATTTTCTTTCGCTCCTGCGCATCTGGCAGGCCATGCCTGACAATGCCGGCAAGGGCAGCCGCAATGCACTGCGAAAGTTCTGCCGGGTCAATTTCCTCTCCTTCACCCGCATGCTGGAATGGCGCGATATTCACCGCCAACTCTGCGACGCGATGTCGGATGAGGACGACGCACGCGTGTCGGCGTTTTCCCGGCAGATCAACGATGACGGCATTCACCGCAGCATTTTGTCAGGCCTCGTCGGCCATATCGCCACGAAGGAGGAGCGGAATACTTATAAAGCCGCGGGGAACCGCATGGTAACGATTTTCCCGGGCTCGTATCTGTATGAGCGGAATGCGAAACGTCAGGCAGAGCCGAAGAAGGAGGGAGAAAAGACCCGCCAGCCGCAGTGGATCGTGGCCGGTGAAATCGTGCAGACGTCACAACTGTTCGCGCGCACGGTCGCCCGTATCGATCCGCTGTGGATCGAGCGCATCGCACCGCACCTCTGCGAACACCGTTTCAGCGAACCGCGCTGGGAGGAGAAAAGCGGACGCGTGGTGGTTACGGAGCGCGTGCTGGTGCATGGTCTGGAGATCAGGCGCGGCCAAATGGATTACGGAAAGGTCAATGCGGCGGCGGCCACGGAGATCTTCATTCGCAGTGCTCTGCTGGAGCCGGAGAGCCCCGTGACGTATCGCTTCGTCACCGAAAACCGCCGCCTCTGCGATCGTCTGAGAGCTGCGCTTTCCCGTTCCCGCAGCAATCGCATCTGGGCGGTGGAGGATGCGCTCTACGACTTCTATTTGAAGCGCATCGAAAACGTCAGTTCCGTGCACGACCTTAACAAAATTGTCCGCGCCCGGATCACGAAGGAGCCGGATTTTCTCTGCGCCACGGAAGCGGATCTTGCCGGGGCATCCGCGGCACCGGCGGAACTGGCGCTCTTTCCTGACAAAGTTTCCCTGGGGCAAAGCGTGCTGCCGGTGAACTACAATTACAGTCCCGGCACAGAGGAGGACGGTGTCACGGTGCAGGTGCCGCTGACCGTGGCGGCGGTGCTCACCAGCGGGCAGTTGCAGTGGATGGTGCCGGGTCTGCGCGAGGAACAGGCGGGTGTTTTATTGCGCGCTTTGCCCAAAAGCCTGCGCCGCGATCTCCAGCCGATGGAGCCAAAGATCAAGGAAATCGCCGCGCGCTTCAATCCGGCCCGCGGCGAGTTTCTGGAGGAACTGGCCGCCTTCATCACAAAACACTATTCCGTGAAAGTCGATGCCGCGGACTGGCCGGCAGGCAGTTTGCCTCCGCACCTTCAACCCCGGGTGGAGGTGATCGACCACCAGAATCAGGTCATCACGAAAACGCGTGACCTGACAGCGGTGCGTGCCGAGGCGGGGAAGCGCGACGTGCGGAGCCGGGCATGGGATCACGCCGCCGGGAAATGGGAGCAGCCTGCGGTCACATCGTGGAGCTTCGGCGATCTCCCGGAATCCATCCGTGTGGAGGAGGTGGGCGGCAATCCGGTCTTCGCGTATCCCGGCCTCGCCGTGCGTGAGGGTGAAGTGGATGTGCGGCTCTTCCGCAAACCCGAAGCTGCCGGTGCCGCGACACCGCACGGCATCCGCCGTCTGGCGGAACTCGTCCTCGCACGCGATATCGCGTGGCTTCGCAAAGAACTGCGGAGCCTCACGCTCTCCGCCGCTGCGAAGAAGCCGCTCAGTCTTCAGGACGCGCTTTCCGCCGTGGGCACGAAGCTCGCCAAAACCTCCACCCTGACGAATGAATCCCTCCAGGAATCCGCCTTCATTCACATCCTGGAGCACACGCTGCGTCTGGAGCCGCTGCACCCGCTCACTGCTGTTAGGTTCCAGCAAATGACCGAAACGGCCAGACGGGATTTTCCATCGGTCATGGAAAAGGTCCGCACCCTCACAAAACAGATTCTTGAGTTGAAGGAGAGCATCCTGAGCAGTTCCAAACGCTACACCGGCATGGATCAGGATGCCGCCCGCCTGGTGCCGCCGGACTTTCTCGCGCGCACCCCTCACGCCCGCCTTCCGCATCTGCCCCGCTACCTCAAAGCCATTCTCGTCCGCGCCGAACGCGCCGTGATCCACCAGGCCAAAGATGCGGAAAAGGCGCGCCTGCTTCTGCCCTATACCGGGTGGGAAAAATCCGTTCCGGAAGAGAACCGCGATGCCTTCCGCTGGCTCCTCGAAGAATACCGGGTTTCCATCTTCGCTCAGGAACTCGGCACTGCCGTTCCCGTCTCCGTCAAACGCCTGGAGGCGCTGATGGATGTATCCGGTTCCTAACCGCCTGGTTGAGAGGCCGTAATCCGGGCCTCATGAAAGAGCGGCGGGGCCGGTCCACTCCTTGCCTGAGTTGACGGACGCCGGTCCCGCGCCACGGTGTCGGTTCTTTCCCCTCCCTCAGATTAATGGGCGCATGGTTTCAATGCACTAACTGCGAGGCTCGCTATCAGTTCGATGCCTCCCAGGCGGGGCGTGCACTGGCGTGCCGGGCCTGCGGCTTCGTGTTCCGGGTGCCGCCGGTGCCGGTGAGTCTGGTGCCGCAGCCGGACACCTGGCCGGTGGGCGGGGGCCGCTGGTATCTGCGCTTTCCCAGCGGACGCCAGTTTGGTCCCGTGGTGATGCAGGTCATCGAGGAGTGGGTGCGGGAAGGGCGGGCTGACGGGGAGAGTCTCGTTTGTCCGGAGGGTGCGCAGGAATGGTATCTCCTGGCAGACGCTTTTCCGGACCTCGTCGACGGACGGCATGAAAGTGCTCCCGTGGATGTCTGCGCTCCTCTTCCATCGCTGGCGGAGCAGTTGCCGGCCGCCGGGCTGCTGGAGTTCCTGCATGATGACCGCGCCGCTCTCACCGAGGAGGGCCGGGCGCTGCACGATGACGCTCTCGAACTGCTGGAGAAAGAACTGCGGCGGGCAATGGGCGCGGTGAGGCTGGAAGCCGTGCGATCTGTGATCGTGGGGGAGGCGCGCTATCTCGGCGGAGCGAGCCTGCGGGATGCGGCGCAAATGAGGCCGGAGCATGTGCTGGTGGTGGAACTGGCGGCGCACGGCAGCGCATTCTATGCTGCCATTCCGTGGGGCAGGCTGGGGCGGCTGCCGCATGAACTGTTCAGCATCCTGCCAGGACGGCTGCCGCATCCGCTGGCTCTCCGGCGGGGTTGCGAAAATGCGTTTGGCGACGGCCAGTGGATCGGGATCAACGGCGCTGAGGACGATGTGCTGGCCGTGGCGGCGCGGCGCAGTCAGGAGGTTCTGGCCTCCGGTGTGGTCTGGAACTGGTTCAGTGCCAAACGGGATTACACGATGGTCCAGGTCTGGGGGGTGCAGTCCGTGCCGCTGGGAGCCGGGAAATTTCTCCACGTCATTCAGACCAGCCCCCGCGGGCCGGCGGGCACAGAGCTGGGGCTGCTTTGGTATCTTGAGAGGCAGAGTGCCTTTTACCGCTTTGCCCGGCGTCTGAGCATTCCGGATACCCATGAGTCCCATGTCCTCTTTGGCTCCTGTACGGGGCAGATCCTGGTGGATGTCGTCGATCATTTGGGTGCTGTGCCCCTGGCAAAAAATGTGGTGGAGTGACCAGTTGTTTCTTGCCTCCCCTCTGCGCCCCGCCATAACTTGAGGACGCTATGATCACGAACAAACTCATTGCTGAATTCATCGGAACTCTGTTCCTCGTCACAGCAGCGTTGCTCGGAGGCGGTCCCGCCGCTGCGGCTGCACTGGTGATTGTTATTTACGCCATGGGGCATATTTCCGGAGGGCATTACAACCCGGCGGTGAGTCTCGGGGTCTTTTTGCGGGGCCGCATGTCTCAAAAGGAACTGATTGAATACATCGTTTCCCAGGCAGCCGGGGCGCTCATCGCAGTATTGATTTATAAGCTGCTCCACGACGCCCGGGCCGCGACACCGGACCAGCTCGAGGCGATGGAAAAAGCAGCCGCCGAGGCGAAAGAGGCAGTCAAGGAGATCGCTTTGAAAGCACCTTTCTTCAAGGCGCTGGTGGCCGAGTTTTTATTCACGTTCCTGCTGGTCTTCACCGTGCTCCAGGTGGCTACCACCAAGGCACTGAGCAACAACGGATTCTATGGAGCGGCCATTGGATTGTGTGTCCTCGTGGGTGCCCTGGCGGTGGGTAGTCTTACCGGGGGAGCGTTCAATCCAGCCGTGGGTCTGGGGCTTGTGGCGTCCGGGAAGTTCGACCTTGGCATGATGTTCGTCTATCTCATCGGCTGCTTCGGCGGCGGTGTGGTGGCGGCCATCGTTTTCCGGATCATGCTTCCTCATGAACACGCCCTGGCGGTCAGTGCCCCCCCGGCTCCTCCTGCACCTCCTGCTGAGTAACTGTTATGTCATCCCCCGGACACTATCGCTGGGACGTGGAATTCCTCGCCCTCTTTGACCGCTGCGTTGCCAAATACCGCGGCGGAGATACGGACTTTTCCCGCTATTACTCTGCGGGAGACAGTGCGTTTTTGACCTCCATCGGATACAAACCGCGCGAGTTCTTCGACTTCGTGGAGGACTTCTGTGAATACGATGGCGATCCTTCCCCTGGCACCGCCCTGCTGATTGCGGCGGCCAGGCGGGACTACCTCCTCACCGTCCAGCACGGCACGACCAGCACCGCCGTCCTCGATCCGGCCTCCCTGCCTCCCAAAGACGGCACCAGCCTTGGCGGCATCCGCTGGCTGGCCCGCATCGTGGTCAAGGCCCGCGCCAAACTGCGCGGCGAACTGCACCCGGACATCATGTACGGCTGCGGTGGCGACCGCCAGTTCCTCTCCGGACACAACATCCATATGGCCGACTTCCTTCGCGCCGCCTGGGCCGCTGGAGACGACGATGCGAAGCTGCTGGAGTGGTTCAATGCCATGAAGAAGTAGCGGGCTGGCAGGGGAATGTTCCCATCTTCCCAAAACCCTATGGTTTCGGGAAGATGGGAAGATTGTCTGCGGGAGAGATCGCTCCCGAAGCCTCCCCGGCCACAGGCTTTGTCATGAGGTAAGCTTCCTTTTTGTTTGATCATAGGGGCGTCCGGAAAGGGGGGAGAAAGTTCCCTCCCTCCCGCTACCCTATGGTGCCGGGA
>DATAIE010000814.1:0-8301 GCA_036262875.1 Verrucomicrobiales bacterium | reverse complement strand
TCGCAATTTTGAACTTGCCCTATCAGTGGTTCATTGCTATTTCATTCTAGTATTTATAAAGTTGCCGCTTTTTGCCGTTTGTTAGCACATCATTAACCCGATTGACCCATGAAACCGACCCGCTCCGCCCGCGCTGTGCTTTATTGCTTAACGCTCTCCGGCTGTTCGCTGGCGTTGAGTTTGAGTTCCAGGGCACAGACGACTGAGCCCGCGCTGGGAATCGACACGAACGGAAACCACATCAGCGATATTTATGAAGCGATGTATCCGGGGACAACCAATCCGGATGCCGACAACGATTCGGACGGTGTGCTCAACAAGGACGAGGCCGCCGCAGGCACGAATCCCAACAATAATTCGGACAACCTGAATTTCCAGACGCTGGTGAACGATGGCGTCCAGATTCAGGCATCGTGGCGCACGGTGGCGGGAAAGAATTATCAAATCCAGTCTTCACCGGATACCGGCGGGACGTGGACGAATGCGGGCAGCGTGGTGACCGGGGACGGAAGCGTGAAGAGTGCCAGCATCCCCTCGCCGGCATCCCGGCTGTTCCTGCGCATCAGGGTTTCCGACATCGATACGGACGAAGATGGCGTCTCGGACTGGGAGGAACTCCAGGCGGGCACCGACCGGTATCAGTGGGATACAGATGGAGACGGACGGAGTGACCGGGGACGGGTGGAGGCGCTTCTTGCCGCTTCCAGCAAGGTCAGCATTTATGCAGCGAATTCCTGGGCCAATGAAAGCGGACCCAAAACGGCGACCTTCCGCATCACGCGGGAGGGCGGGTTCCTGCCATTGAACGTGGGCTTCACAACCAGCGGCACAGCGACGCCGGGAACAGACTACACGCTTTCCTCCTCCAGTGTGACCCTTCCCGCAGGCGCCACCTCCGCTCTGGTGACGGTGACTCCGCTCGCGGATGCGGAAATAGAGGACGCTGAAACGGTGACTTTGACCCTCGCGGCGGGCGCGAACTACACGCTGGGGACCGATGCGCAGGCGTCCATTACCATCATCAGTCAGGGTCTCATCGGAAAATACTACGACACGTCCAACGGAACCTACAACAACGCGGCCAACTTCGATCCGGCGACGTTGAAGTTGACCCGCCGGGATGCGACGATCGATTTCGACTGGAGCAAACCCGCCGGTACGCCACCGGGGACGGGCACGGGCACACCTTCTCCGCTGATCGCTGATGATGACGCCTTCTGCATCCAGTGGTCCGGCTACATCATTCCAAAATACAGCGAACCCTACACGCTGTATGCTCTCGCCGACCGCGGGGTGATGGTGTGGCTGCAGACCGGCCCTACGCCCGCCACTCCTGGAGACACCACCGGCGCGCGAATGAATCTCTGGGGCGGCACGACCAGCCCGTCGACGGAAATGACGGCCAATGCGCTCTCCGGCGGTGCGGCGCTGACGGCCGGCCGGCCTTATTATTTCCGCGTGGAATACCGCGACAGCACGACTTTTACCAACAACGCGAACATTCGCTTGATGTGGAGCAGCGCCAGCCAGGCGAAGGAGGTGATTCCGGCGAGTGCAATCAGCAGCGAGGGATTTGTCGGTTCGGCTCCGGTCATCAATTCCGCGCTGGTGACGGCGGGTATTTCCGGTGCGCCGTTTTCCTATCAAATCACTGCCACCAATACTCCCACTCTCTGGTACGCCAGCGGTCTTCCGGCGGGCCTGACCGTCAGCCCGACAGGGCTGATCTCAGGTACGCTTTCCGGAGCGGGTGGATACTATTCCGTGACGCTGACGGCAGCGAATGCGGTGGGTTCGGATTCGAGGAATCTGGTGATCTATCTGGCCACCACCGGCGGGTCCGCCACGCGCGAGGTTTGGAACGCAGTAGCCGGCACCGGACTGAATGCGGTGCCATTCCACACGGCTCCCTCGGCGACGAGTTCGCTCACCATTCTCGAAACACCGGACAATACCGGGGACAACTATGGTGAGCGGATCCGCGGTTATATCACGGCTCCCGTCGACGGTCTCTACACGTTCTTCCTCTCGACGGATGAAAACGCGGAACTTTGGATCAGCGCCTCCGAGGAGCCTGGCCGCCGTCTCAAGCGGGCATGGGTGTCCGCCGGGAATGACATCGGCGATGACGTGTGGGACAGTCAGCCGGGGCAAAAATCCGTCACCATGCGGATGTCCGGCGGAGACCGCTACTATTTTGAAACGCTGCGCCGTGAAACCACCGGCAACGACCACCTGGCGGTGGCGTGGCTCAAGCCGGGAATGACCGATCCGGCGCAAAAGGAAAAGATTCCGGCATGGGCGCTCAGTCCCTACACGCCACCGGATTCAGGTGAGTCCTCCGGCACGCTGTATTCCGCCACGCTCATTCCTCAGGCCGGAGTGGCCTCGCTGGGCAGCGGCACGGCTCTTCTTCTTGTGAATGAAGAAAAGACGGCGGCCTCGCTCACCTTTACTTTCAGCAATCTCACCGGCGCGGTCAATTCCGGCCAGCATATTCACGATTCCCGGGTCATGTCCGGACAGGCCGATCGCATCATCTATGACGTGGATGACTTCCAGCCGGACGTTTACGGCTCCCGTCTTTGGACGTTTGAAGCGTCGCTCAGCCACACCGTCCCGGATATCGTGGCGGCCATCGAAGGCGGTTACGCGTATCTCAATCTCCACACCACGGCTTATCCGTCAGGCGAAATCCGGGGCTTCTTCCATCCGGTCATCGGCAGCCAGTATTTCGTGCCGCCCGCCGATCCGGTTCCCGCGGAACTGACACTTCCCTCCGACCCAGTCGCGAAAAAGAATGAAATCGTCCGCTTCCTGCAGCAGGCGACTTTTGGAGCACGGCACGATTCCGACGGCGTCGCCCCCTGGGATGCTGACAGCATCGAAGCGGTGGAAAACCTCGGTTACGCGGGTTGGATCAATGCGCAACTGGCGATGCCGGCGGGCCCCGACCCGGAGACGCTGAATGTGGTGCAGTTGCCGCCTACTCAGATTTATGATCTGCCGACCACCAGTCGCCCGACTCCGAATACCTTTACGAACACTTACAACGGCTCCGGACCGCTCGGTTCCCTTATCAACGACTACTACATCCGTTATCCGCGCACGGCGGTGGACAACGATCCGGGGTCCCAGTCCTCCGAGGAACTGTGGCGCGCATGGTGGGCGACCGCGATCAAGTCTCAGGATCAACTGCGTCACCGCATGGCGTTCGCGCTCAGCCAGATCGTTGTGATCTCCGAGGACGGCACTCTCGACGAGAACGCGCGGGCCGTCGGTCATTACTACGACCTGCTCTACTATTATTCCCTGGGCAATTTCCGCACGCTGCTGGAGCGGGCCACGCTCAATCCGTCGATGGGCCGCTACCTTGACATGCTGGGCAACCGGAAGCCCAATTTGTCCACGGGCTACATTCCGAACGAAAACTTCGCGCGGGAAATTCTTCAGCTCTTCTCAGTCGGTCTGAACCGCCTGCATCCGGACGGTTCCGCCGTTCTGAGTGTGGCGGGTCTGCCGATCCCCACTTACCAACAGGACAATGTAGTCGGATTCGCACACACCTTCACCGGCTGGAACTATCCGGGCAGCACCAGCAACTACATCACGGCCATGGCGCCGCGCATCACGGACCACGACACGGCGGAAAAACTGCTGCTCGAGTCGGCGGTTATCCCCGCCACCACCCCGGCCACGGTGGCTTCCTGCAACGCGGAACTCGGCGCGGCTCTCGACGTGATCTTCAATCACCCGAATGTCGGACCGTTCGTCTGCCGTCAGCTCATTCAACGCATGGTCACGGCAAACCCGAGCCCTGGCTATGTGTATCGCGTGGCCTCCGTCTTCAATGACAATGGCAGCGGCGTCCGCGGCGATCTGGCAGCCGTGGCTAAAACGATCCTCCTTGATCCCGAGGCCCGGAATGCGGCACCGCGCCTGCTGACCGGATTCGGTCACCTGAAAGAGCCGGTGATTCGCGCCACCCAGATGCTTCGCGCCTTCAAGCCATTCAGCTATGCAGAGGTTAATGGCGGCACGGTCGATCTTGGAAATTGCATCGTCGCCACGCAGGCGAATATCGACCTCACGCAACCGCTTCCGACGACGGATATCGATCTCGACGGCACCGGCACCCTCACGGCCCGGCCCTTCACCATCGTCGATGGATTCACCATTGGCGGTGTTGACGGTGCGGCAACACCGGCACCCTTCGGCATCGGCAACACGATCCTTGTGCGCAATCAAACCAACGCCGCGGAAAACGGAGTTTACGTCTTCAACGGAAACGGCCAGCTTCTGACGCGTGCCGCCAAAGCGGACAGTCCTGCGGAACTCAACGGTGCGTGGGTGCGTGTCACCGCCGGCACGGACGAAGGCAAGGACTTTCGCCAAACGGCCACCATCGCCACCCTCGAAACGGATGCCGTCACTTGGACGGTGCAGACGAGCGCCAACCTGAGAAGGCACCTCTGGGAAATGAGCACCACCGGCGGCAGTTCGCTGGGCCAGACGCCGATGCGCTCGCCGACGGTCTTCAACTTCTATGAACCCAGCTACGTCTTCCTCGGCAACACCGGGAACAACGGTTTGTATGGTCCTGAATTCCAGATCACCAGCGAGACCAGCGTGATCAACGCGGGCAACTGGTTCTATACCCTCACCCGGCCCAACTCCAGCAACACCTCCGATCCCAACAGTTACGGCCAGGGCTATACCCACCCCGATCCGATCAAGCGCGACATCAAGATGAGTCTCTCCTACGAACTCAGCATCGCGGCGGATTCCGGCGCGCTGGTGGACCGCATCGCGGGACTGATCATGCCGGGGCAGATGACTCCCTCGCTGCGGACGCTCCTCGTGAACTATCTTGAGACCCTTCCCGAGGCCACCAACGCCAACAAGATGGCCCGCATTGGCGAAGCCTTCTATCTCATCTCGCTCACTCCGGAGTTCTCCACTCAAAAATAACCGGCCAGCCTCATTCATCCGATCACCAACCTTTATCCGACCTTACTGCCATGACCTCCAGCGAAATGCTCAGCCGGCGTAATTTCATTCAGCGCGCCACCGGTCTCACCATCGGGGCCGGTGTGGCGAACACCCTCTTCGACCTCCGCCTGGTGAATACGGCTCTGGCGCAGTCCGGCGGTTCGTATCCGGACTACAAAGCGCTGGTGTGTATCTTCCTCAGCGGAGGCAATGACGGAAACAATCTGGTCATCCCCTACGATACCGCAGGCTACCAGGCCTATGCCGGAATCCGCGGTCCGCGTCTGGCTCTGTGGAAGGATCAGGCTTCCATCCCGGTCGATCCCAACAATCCGAACGTCTACTACGGTCTCCCTCTCAATGCCGGCGGCTCGGGCGGGGAGGAGGGAGCCGTGCACTCGGCGATGCCGGAGGTGCAGACGCTGTTCAATGCGGGCAAGCTGGCCTTCGTCCGCAACGTGGGTGTTTTGACCGAGCCTCTCACTCGCACGGAGTACCGGAACGGCACCAAGAAAAAGCCGCCGCAGCTTTTCTCGCACAATGACCAGGTTTCGCAGTGGCAGACGTCCGTGCCCGACCAAATCAGCCGCACGGGATGGGGCGGACGCACGATGGACCGGGTTCGCGCGGATTTCGCGCAGCAGGGCATTCCGGTTGGCAATATCTCCATGTCCGTTTCCCTCGCCGGTTCCAACACATGGGAGGTGGGTGACCACGTAAATCAATTCCAGGTGTCCACGGGGGGCATCGTTTCGTTCACCAACTACACCGGTGCCCGGAAGACCCTCATCGACAAGATTCTCCGGGACCCGTCGCAGGGCGGCGACGCCACGCTCAATTCCGAGCGCAAGAATCTCAGCCTTCTCGACTTCCGGGACGTCAACGAGCGTGCTCTGTTGAACGGTTCCTCGCTCAGCGCCGCGCTCGCCAGCCTGCCGCCTGCAACCACCACCGCGATCAACAACGCCTTCGCTCCCACGGGGAACAGCAGCATCGGTCAGCAGTTGAAGATGATCGCCCGCATCATCGCCTCCCGGAACACGCTGGGGATGAAACGCCAGATCTTTTTCTGCTCCGTGGGCGGCTACGATACCCACGGGGATCAGCCGGTGGCCCACGCCAACCTGCTGGCGGCGGTGAGCAAAGCCATGAAGGCTCTCTACGATGCGACAGCGTCCACGGAACTGAATATCGCCGACAAGGTAACCAGTTTCACCGCGGCGGATTTCGGGCGCACTTGCAAGAGCAATGGCCTCGGCAGCGACCATGCCTGGGGCAATCACCACATGGTGTGCGGCGGGGGCGTCGCCGGAGGCCGTCTCTATGGCTCATTCCCCACCTTCCAACTGGGCGGGCCGAGCGATACGGACAATGGCAGCGGTTCCACCGGACGCTGGATTCCCACGACCAGTGTGGACGAATACTCCGCCACGCTGTCACGCTGGTTTGGAGTCACGGAGGCTTCCCTCGATACCATCTTCCCGAACCTCAGACGGTTCCCGAACCGTAATCTGGGCTTCATGGGATAAGCCCGGCCGGATACGTCACGGGGAAAGAAAGGCGGGGTTTTCTCAGGCCGGCGTGCCTGCGGTGGAAAAACACCGTACAGGAAATTTGGGTCTGGCATAGAGCGACCGGTTCTGCTAGAAGCGGGCGCTCTTTGAAGAATCCAGCCATCCCCGAACTGAATGAAACGAGCTTCTGTCCGTGCCACGCAGGCCATAGGCCTCACCGCAGGTCTGCTGAGCGCTGCCGGGCAGCGTGCCGGTGCGGCGTCGATCGACACAGCTCCCGGCTTCTTTTTCAGCACCCTCCCGTTCAACGATACCGGGACCACCGTGGGGGCGGTCAATGACATCAATGCAATCCCTCCGGGACTCAGCAATTACACTCAGGTCTCCGGCCCTGACGTTTTCTATTCATTCAAGGTGGTGACGCCGGGCACGCTCACGTTCACTCTCACCCCCGCCGCCGGCTATGATGCCTCCATCTATGTGCTCGCTGGCGGTTCGTTGGGGGCCAATGCGATCGTTGCGAGGGACGCCACGCTCGGCAGTGATCCGCCGGAAACGCTTACGACGGGGGTTTTGGCTCCAGGGAATTACTTTTTCGTGGTGGACAGTTTTTATCCCTCCGGCGCGGTGTCATCCGGGGCCTATGACCTGAATGTCACCGGGACGGCGGTGCTGGGGATACCGGAACCCCGGACGGGGGCTCTCGCCGCGACGGCTTTGGCCGCCGTGGGATGGCGTCGCCGACGCCGGGGCCGGCGTTGAGCCGGTTTCCGGAAGACGGCTTCCGAAAAATCGCCGGACGCATTTGGACTGCGGCGGGAAGCGAAGCGCCACGCCGCTTTTGGCGCAGGAATTGCGTTCAACACGAAGGCCCTCCCTTTTACAGAGTACTCAGGGGTAAGTTCCTTCGCCATATGGACATTACTGTCGCATCGAAAAGCGGCGTGGCGCTAACGCTTCCCTCCTCCAAATGCCACCGGCCTCGCCGGGCACTTGCCCGGAAAAGCTTGCGATAACCCGTGGCCGGGCAGCGTATTAAGCGGCGATTGATCATGATCCGGTTTACTGCGCCAACAGTCATTGCGGCCGCCCTGGCGTTTCCGGTCAGCCGGAATGCGGGCGCTGCGCCGGACTATGCCCGTGAGGTGCAGCCCATTCTGGAAAAGCACTGCTACCGTTGCCACGGGCCGGAGAAGCAAAAAAACGGATACCGGCTGGACCGGAGATCCGCGGCGCTGAAGCGAGGGGAGAGCGGACATCCGGCGATCCTGCCTCATGATGCCGAGGCCAGCCCGCTGATCCGTTTTGTGAGCGGCGAAGATGCTGAAACCGTGATGCCGCCGGCAAAGAGCGGGACGCCGCGGCTCACGGAAGACGAGGTCGCCACGCTGCGCCAGTGGATCGATGCAGGTCCTGCTTGGCCGGATGAATTGGCGGGTCCGGTGGAGAAGCCACACTGGTCTCTGCTGCCTCTCGTTCGGCCGGAGGTGCCCGGCAAAGAATCGAATCCGGTGGATGCCTTCATCCATGCGAAACTCGCCGCTCATCATCTCACCCCGTCGCCGGAGGCTGACCGGCGGACGCTCATCCGGCGTGTATATTACGATCTTACCGGATTGCCTCCGCCGCCCGCGGAGGTGGACGCCTTTGTAAAAGACGCTCAACCGCTGGCATTCGAAAAAATCGTAGACCGGCTGCTCGCGTCGCCGCGATACGGGGAGCACTGGGGACGTCACTGGCTGGATGTAGCCCATTATGCCGACACGCACGGAAACGATCACGACCACGCCCGCCT
>DATAIE010000813.1:0-4071 GCA_036262875.1 Verrucomicrobiales bacterium | reverse complement strand
CGCCGTGGAGGATACCGGCGTGGGGATTCCCGAGGAGGAACAGGCCCGCATCTTTGCGCCCTTCACTCAGGTGCGCCGTCCGGATGGAAGGCAATTCGACGGAAGCGGTCTCGGCCTCAGTATTGCAAGGGAACTGGTGGAACGGCAGGGAGGTTCGCTCACCGTGCGCAGCCATGCAGGGAAGGGGACCTGCTTCACGGCGGTGCTTCCGCTGCCTGCTTCAGAGAACTCTCCGGACAACCCGCAGGCACCGGCGAATGCGGTGCCCGATTTGTCCGGCCTCCGGCTGCTCTACGTGGAGGATGTGGCCTCCAACCGCCATGTGATGTCCAGCATTCTCGACGACACCGGCGCAGCCCTTTCCTTTGCAGAAACCGGCGCTGATGCCCTGGCCTCCGTCAAAGAGAATGGCTACGATGCCATCCTCCTCGACCTCCAGCTTCCCGATATGACCGGTGCGGAAGTCGCCCGCGGCATCAAGGCGGCTCATCCGGAACTGCCCATTGTTGCCGTCACCGCGCAGGCCGGCAGCGCGGCGCGTCTGGAATGTGAAGCCGCCGGCATGTGTGCGGTGGTTCTCAAACCCGTGGAGCCGGATCAGCTCTTTGCCGTCCTGCGCCTTCATGCCGTGCACCGGACCGTGGAGCCGTCCCTCGACGAATTCGCGGCCATCTTCGGCAGCAAGCCTGACAAATTCCGGGCGGTGATTGAATCCCTCTCGACGGAGTTTCAGTCTCACGCGGAGGCGCTCCGCAAGGCCCTCGCGGAGACCGATGCCACTGCCATCCGCGCGCTTCGCCACAGGATGCACACGGCCCTGGTGCAGATGAAGCTCGCCGCCCTGAGCCACGATCTCGAAGCGCTGACCCCCGCTTCCGGCGGTGTCAGCGATGATGCCCCGCTCCACTGTCGCTGTCTCGCGGCCATTCAATCCGTTAGCGAATTTCTTCGCCGCAGCGGACCCTGACAATGGAGCGCGGACATTCTGTCCGCCCCGTCAACCAGAGTCCTCCAACGAAGGTCCTGCTGGCTTCCTGTGCTTCAGGTAAAATGTGCGGCAGGCCGGGCATACGGCGTCTCCGGATCTCCGCGCCGCGCTGACTCTGTCCGAAGAGGGGCTCATGCAAAGAACCAGAGCCGCCGGGACGGCAGCACTCCCGGTCGGCAGGCGAGGCGGGCGCTCTGCATCCGGTCCGGTGCAATGTTTTGTTAGGGAGACGGTGGCGAGCCGGCGAGCAATCCGCTGCTCTGAGGCTGTCGCATCGCAAGAGTGGCCGTGCCGGTCCGGGATTCGATGCAGTTGATGAGTTCGCCGAGAGCGGCCTCCTGGGCGGCAGTGAGTTTATGGCTGTCACCCACGAGGCAGATGGAGATTTCCGCGCCCTCCGGTGCAGCAGCAGCGGCGGCGAGCGTTTTGGCAAAGTGTCCGGTGGACTCGATGCGACCGTCTTTTCCGCGGCAGCCGTTGCCAATGATAAAGTCGTCCGTCAATCCGCCGCTCTGATTGTGAGTGCCCGTGTAGTAGAGATTGAGAGCCTTGGCGTCTCCTCCCCTCGTGCCGCTCCAGGTGACCGAAATGCGGGCGCCGCTGCCGGAAACCGCCGCGAGTTGATTGCGCAGGGGAGCGGCGAGATATTGCCAGCCGGAAGTGGCGGCGGCTTTCTCTGCACAGGCGCGCAGGTCCGGTCCGGCAACCGCCGCGACAGATGACCGTGCTGCACCGGCATCCGGTGAAAAGGGAATTCCAGGCCGCCAGGTGTCCGCCGCCGCCTGATTTCCTGGAGAAAACAACTCCGCCGCGGGAGACAGATTTTTCTTCTCGCCCCGCGCGCCACCCGGCACATAATGCGCGACGATGCCAACGATCAACAGGCCACTGATGAGCCCCCATGTCTGCACCAGCGGATCACGCCAACGCACATTGCGAAGCGTCGCTGACAGCTTCATCCAGGCACGCGATATGGGAAATTTCACTCTCATCAGTAATTTTGGAGATTACGTTCTCTCCTAAATAGTTCAACAATCTTAAAGAAATTTCCTGTGTCCGCAGCTGACCGCGAGACCATCCTTGTTTTGAGCGCCGGATTTGGCGAAGGCCACAATACTGCGGCGCGGAATCTCGCCGATGCATTGACCCGCGAGTCGGGAGGAAAGGTCAATCCTGTCGTCCTGGACCCCTTCAGTGCCGCGGCACCCGGTCTTTCGGAGTTCATGAAGTGGGGTTATCAGTTCATGACGAACAGGATGCCCTCCGTTTGGGCCTGGCTCTACGAAACGACCCGGCACGGGAACTTTGGAAATCACGTGTGGGACCGCTGGGTGGGCCTCATGCGGTGGATGGAGGAAAAGCTGGCCGAAACCCGGCCGGCCAAAGTGGTGATGACCTATCCGCTGTACGCCTCCTTTATCCCGGGCCTGAATGCCGCCGTGCCGCGTCCGCGACTGGTGTATGTGGCCGTGACGGATTCCATCACCATCCATCCCATTTGGACGCAGGCCCCGGCGCACCGGTGGTTTGTCACTGACTACTTCAGCCGGGACGTGGTGACGGGGCAGGGGGTGCCGCCGGAGCGTTGCAGCGTGACGGGGTTTGCGACCGCCCCGGACTTTGCAGCCGCCCCGGTGTCCGATGAAGAGCGGTCCGGACTGCTCTATCTTGCCACCACCGCCACCCGGCACGTGAAGAAAACCCTGGCCGGAATCCTGCGGGACCTTCCGCAGGAAATTCCGCTCACCATTGTCACGGGCCGTCATGAGGCCCGCTTGAGGCCGGTCATCGAAAAACTGCTGCGGGTGGCTCCCCGCCGTCCGGTGGAAGTGCATGGATGGTGCCGCACCATCCCGGACTTGATGGCCCGCAGCCGCCTGGTCCTGACAAAAGCAGGCGGTGCGACGGTGCATGAGTGCCTGGCCGCTGCCGTCCCCGCCGTGATCAACTACGTCATTCCCGGTCAGGAGGAGGGCAACGCCCGGCTGCTGGAACTCACCGGCTGCGGCTGCCGTTCCGAAGAACCGGAAAACACCGGCGCTCTCCTGCGCGAAATCTTCACCGGTGATGGCCTCGCCGCGATGACCGCCGCCATGAAAGTGCAACGGCGTCCGGATGGCGCGGTACGCATGGCGAGGCAGATTCTGGAGGGGAACTGATCTCTGGCGCGGGTCAAGTCTGCTGACGCCGCGCAGCGGTCACGATTCGCCAGCCAAGCAGCACCGCCACGGCGACGCCGAAAAGCAAAGGCCAGGAGGTGTCCGACTTCACAATCAGGTAGTAATGGATCACGCCTCCAATGGCGATGTAGTAAGTGAGGCGGTGCAGGCGGTTCCATTTCCTGCCTCCCAGTTTTTTGATCATGGCATTCGTGGACGTGGCAGCGAGGGGGATCATCAGCAGAAAACTGAGCAGCCCCAGCGCGATAAAGGGCCGCTGCCACACGTCCGCCGGTACCGTGACGAGACGCCAGTCCCGGTCAAAAGCGAGGTACGTGAGGAAGTGAGCGGCAGCGTAAAAAAACGCGACCAGTCCCAGGAGACGGCGCTGCTTGAGCAGCCAGTTCAGATGAAACAGTTTCCGCAGCGGCGTTACCATTAGCGTCAAGACCATGAAGACGAGAGCGAGCACTCCGGTGGCCCGGGTCACGAATTCGACAGAGTTCGCTCCGAGACTGCCCTGCTGCCAGTCGATCCCAATCAGGATGGCGGGCAGCACCGCATTCACCAGGAAGACCAGACGGAGGAATTTGGGATCGGTCATGGCCGCGTGTGTTAGAAATGTTTTCTCAGGTCCATGCCCTTGTAGAGATGGGCCACCTGATCGGCGTATCCGTTAAAGAGCAGTGTCTCCCGTGTTCCGAATTCGCCGATGCGCCGCTCGGTGGCCTGGGACCAGCGGGGATGATTGACGCCGGGATTCACGTTGGAATAGAACCCGTATTCGTCTGCTGCCGCCTTGTTCCAGGTCGTGGGGGGCTCGCGGTCTGTGAGGGTGATCTTCACCACGGACTTGATGCTCTTAAAGCCATACTTCCACGGCACCACCAGACGGATGGGGGCGCCATTCTGGTTAGGCAGCGA
>DATAIE010000812.1:0-13091 GCA_036262875.1 Verrucomicrobiales bacterium | reverse complement strand
ATGAGGCCCACGTCGCCGGCGAGGTCGATGTTGGGAGTCAGTGAAATGTGACCGCCGATGCCGATATTGAGGAGCCACTGGTCGATGTCAGCGGAATAGCTGCCCGGCAGCACCCCGCGCGGAGGCGTGGGCAATCCCTGGGTCACAGAGACGGCATCATAGCCGGTGCTGAGGAACTCCGCTCCGAACGTGAAGTAGATATTCTTCATGGGCGCGAATTCCGCGCGGAGGAGGCCGCCGTCGCTGGTGTCGTACCCGTGATCCAGGTCGGTGCGGGCGTAGAGCAGCTCAATGTTGTTGTAGCTGATGGGACCGGCGCAGGGATCCATGGGAGACGGCGGCGGGTTTTTATCGATCGGTGCCGGGACGACGCCTGCTGAGGCGGACAAGGCACCCATGGCGAGGGCGGCGAGGATGGTGGTGGTGCTTTTCATCAGTTTACTGGGCTTGGACTTTTTCGAGTGTTCAGGGGCCTAAACAGAAACCCGGCTCGCTTTGTTAAAAAGCCAGTAACGGGCGCTGCTCGCAACCATTAGCCGGAGATTTGGAGTGATTGCAAACAAAACAAAAAGAGACTTTCCAGCGGGTGAACGCCGGAAAGTCTCCTGATTGGATCGAATACTGAGGCCTTCGGCCCCGGTGCTTAGAAGCGGTAGCGCACGCCGCCGCTCACCTGGGTGTAGAAATCGTCATCGTGTTCGATACCGACAGTCACATCCCACGCGGGAGTCAGTTGGTAGTAGAGCTTGGCGAAGAGAGCCCACTCGCCGTCGTAGGCGCTGTTGTTCCCGAGATCACGATAGATCGCACCGATGCGGGCTTCGAGGCAGCCCCACTTCGCGCGGATCTGCGGGCGGATGTACCAGCCGGAATCCGTTTCACTGTCGCTGCCGGACGGGCCGCCAACGATGGTGTAGTCGTATTCATAGCGGGACCAGAGGAAGCCGCCGTCCGCCGCGAGGTGAATGTTGGAGGTGAGGGGAATATATCCGCCCACGCCGGCGTTGAGGAGCCAGAGGTTGTCTCCGTCCGCGTCGGAATACTGTGCTCCCGCGGTCAGGAAGAAGTTGTTGATCGGAGAATACTCGATGTCGAGTTTGAAGCCGTTTCCGTCATCGCCGCCGCCATCGAAGTCGGTGTGTGCGTAGAGGAGTTCGATGTTGTTGTAGCTGAGCGGAGTAGCGCAGGGATCCGCAGGGGGCGTGACCGGGTTTTTGTCCACGGGAGCCGGGCGAACGCCGGCCGTGGCGGAAGCGACGCCCATAGCGAGGGCGGCGAGAAGGGAGGTGGTGCTTTTCATTAGGTTATTGCTTAAGTTGCTGAATGCCGGGGGGTGTTTAAACCGGCATGCAAAATACGGCTGCGCCGCGTTAAGATGCGGCGAATCCGGCTTCTGCCGTGAACGATCTGCCGGACGATTCGCACGAATGCAAATGGGAAAACGGAAAGAGGCTTTCCGGCGGAAAACCCGCCGGAAAGCCTCCCGGTAACAGTTCAGCGTCAAGCGCGCTTAGTAGCGATAGCGCACACCCGCCGTGATGGTGGTGGCGTCTTCATTGACGCGAACACCGGCGGTGAGGTCCCACGAGGGGTTGAGCTGGTAGTAGAGGTTCAGGAAACCGGACCAGCGCTCGTCGTTGAAGACGTCGGTATACTCAGCGCCGAGGTGGGCGGTGAGGCAACCCCATTTGCCGCGGAGGTGCGGACGCACGTACCAGCCGGTATCGCTGTCGCTGTCGTCTCCGACGACGTTGTCGAGTTCCACCTGGCTCCACAGAATCCCGGCGTCGGCGGCCAGGTGGATGTTGGAGGTGAGAGGAATATAACCGCCGATACCGCCGTTGAGCAGCCAGGCATTGCCGTAGTCTGCGTCGAGATACTCGGCACCCACCGTGATGTAGAAGTTGTTGGCAGGGGAGTACTCGATGTTGAGCTTTCCGCCGTTGCCGTTGTCGAGACCGGAGTCATCGAAGTCGGTGTAAGCGTAGAGGAGCTCGATGTTGTTGTAGCTGATCGGGCCGGCGCAAGGATCGATCGGGGTGGGAGCCGGGCCTTTGCCGGAGGGAGCCGGAGCGGTGCCGGCGAGAACGGAGCCGGCGCCCAGAGCGAGAGCCGCGAGGATCGTGGTAGCTTGTTTCATCAGGTTATTGGTGTTTGATGTTAGTTTCAGGTTGCGGGGTATCCGCACAGGACCTGAAAACCTTTCAGGTGCATGAGAAAGATTAATCGATCCTGATTTATAATATTTGCAGAACTTTCCAGCATTTTGCAAATGGAAAAATAAAAAAGACTTCCCGCCGGGCGGTCGACGGGAAGCCCCTTTCGTGTTTGAACCGGAAAAACCGGGAAATGGTTAGAAGCGGTAACGCGCACCGCCGGTAACGGTGGTCCGTTCCGAGCTGTGCGAGACGCCGGCTGTCAGGTCCCAGCCTGGGCTGATCTGGTAGTAGAGGTTGAGGAACCCGGACCACTCGTCGATATCGAGGTCGTCCACTTTCGTGTATTGGGCACCGGCATGCACTTCGAAGCAACCCCACTTGGCGCGGATGTGCGGGCGGACGTACCAGCCCCAGTCGTCCTCTTCGAAGCCATTGTTGGCGCTGCTGCCGAGGGTGCTGGCCGCATCGTAGTTGTACCAAACCGCCCCGCCGTCTGCGGCGAGGTGGATGTTTTCCGAAAGTTCGACGTAAGTGCCGATGCCGCCCGAAATCGCCCAGATGTCGACATTCGAGACTTCATGATACTCGGCTCCGAGGGCGAGATAGAAGTTTTTGAAAGGCGAATATTCGGCGCGCAGGATGCCGCCGTTTCCGTGGTCGTTGAGATCATCCCAGTCGGTGTAGGCGTAGAGAAGCTCCACGTTGTTGTAGCTGATGGGAGTAGCGCAGGGATCAGCCGGGGAGGGCATGGCGGCGGGAACGGCCTTGCCCGTTTGGGCGACGACCGGAGTGCCCGCGGAGGCGGAGAGGGCGCTTAAGGAAAGCGCGGCAAGGACGGCGACGGTATATTTCATCAGGTATGTTTTGGTTTGGTTATTATGGTCGAGATGATGAAAGGAGCAGACAGTAAACCTATAGAAAAGGGCATGGTGGCTCCTGATTTCTAATAATTACAGAACATCCCTTTAATTTGCAAATGAAAAAACCCGGAGTTTCCTCAATGGCAAACGACGTCCCGAATGCCCGGAAGATGGCTACTGGGCACTCGGTTCATAACCGCCCGCTCCCATGAGGGAGAGGGCCTCTCCGCAGAGGTAGAGGGAACCGCAGATGAGGGTGCGCTCCGGGAAGCCGGCGGCAGTTCGCAGCGCTTCGGGCAGCGAGTTGAAAAGAAGGGGGACAAAACCATCCGGTGCCGCCATCGCCAGGATGGCGGCGGGCACCGCGCGGGGACTCTGGAGAGTGACAAAGAGGAATTTGTCCGCCACCTCTGCCAGGAGGGCGAGGGAAGCCGCGTGGTCCTTGGAGGCAACGGCACCGAAAATGACCGTCGCCTTTTCCTCTCCGAACAGTTGCCGCCATGTCCGGACGGCGGTGGCCGCTCCGTGGGGATTGTGGGCACCGTCAATGATCGTGCGCCCGCCGGCGAGTTGATGGAACCGGGCGGGCCACTCCGTTGCCGCGAGTCCCTCCGCCACAAGGGAAGGGGGGACGCGAAATCCCGCCGCTTCCACTGCTGCCACCGCGAGGGCGGCATTCCAGCGCTGATGTTCCCCTGAAAGAGGCAGATCGCCAGGCCACGGCTCGCGGATAAACGTGAGAGTGGTCCCGGCACGGTCCGCGGCTTCCCGCAGGACGCGCGTGGCCTCCGGAGCCTGCGGTGCACTGACGGCAGGCACGCCCGGTTTGATGATCCCGGCTTTTTCCGCGGCGATCTCTGCGAGGGTGCTGCCCAGCCATTGCTGGTGATCCATGTCGATGGGGGTGAGCACACTGACGAGCGGCGTGAGGGCATTCGTCGCGTCCAGACGCCCTCCCATTCCGGTTTCCAGAACCACTACCTCCGCGCCCTGGCGGTCAAACCAGTCGAGAGCCAGCATCAGGGTCAATTCGAAGAAAGTCGGATGCGGATCCCATCCGGCGACGACCGGGCGGAGTGCTTCGATGCCTTGTTCGACCTCTTCCATGGTGATCATTTGAGCACCGCAGCGCATGCGTTCGCAGAAACTCACCAGATGGGGGGAGGTAAACAGGGCCGTGCGCTCTCCCGCACGGCGGAGAATGCTCTCGATGAAGGCACAGGTCGAGCCCTTGCCGTTCGTGCCCGCGACATGGAGGAATTTTTGGTGCGGGCCCGGCAACTGGAGTTCCTTGAGCAAACGGCGCGTGTTTTCCAAACCCGGCTTGATGCCGAAGAGTTGCACACTGTAGAGCCATGCGAGAGAGGAGGTCATGCCATGCCGGAGTTCCGGAGTCCGCCGATCCTGGAGCAGTGCGGGCGCTGCGCCAGGGTAATAAACAAAATCCGTGACCACGACAGAGCGCGGCCACGGATAGTGCGGGAGAACGGCGGAGGCAGTCCTACGGCGTCTGAACAATCTTCAGGCGAAGATAGCGGCGGATGCCGGTGGAAATGGAGTCCGGGGACTTCAGCACGAACTGGGCTTTCCCGCCCGAATTGCCGAGGGTCTCCACGAGAGGAAGAGCCCCGGTGAGGTTTTGCCATGCGGCATCGGTGGGGCTCTTGCGGAGCACATCCCGCCAGGTGCTGAAGTCGGCGCTGTCCTGGAGGAAATAGGTGACGCCATTGACGCCGAAGCCGCCCGGAAGAGCACTCGCGGGAATGGCGACGAGGAGAGCCGGGACGGTATTTCCTGACAGGGTGCTGAACTGGGACACGGGGGCCGCAAGCACGCCGTTGCCGCCTGCGGGGACGGCGGGATCGGTGGAAAGCGCATACTCCACCAGATTGGTGAGGCTGTCGCCATCGCCGTCGAGGAGGAGATCGGCGGAGGTGAGCCCGTGAGCGGTGAGCCAGGAGGCAAGGTCATTGCCCTGGACCGTGCCGCCGGCCGGTGAGCCGCCATTGGGACCGGTGGCCCAGCTCGACTTGCTGTCGAAGTCGTGGATGTCCGTGCTGTTGCTGGCGAGGATGAGCGAGAGGCCGGTGCCATTGGTGTCGTACCATGTGCTCTCGTAGCGGAAACGGAGGACGTTGGCGTCCCATGGATTGGCGAGGCGCAAGGCGAGTTCCTCACCATTGTTGTCGAGGGCTCCGGTATATTCGCCGGCGACATTGAGACTGCTGCCGTAACGGCTTTGGAAGGAGGGAAGATCGTTCACGAGCACGGTTTGTGCACCGGCTGCGAGCGTAAAGCCGGCCGGGAACGTGAAGTCGATGCCGTCGTAGAATACGACACCGCCGAGATCGAGCGGGACCGCCCCGGTGTTCGTCAGTTCGATGAATTCGAAATTACCCCCTCCCGCGGGGTTGTACATGATCTCGGTAATGCGCAGGCCGTTGAGGATCGCGAGCGCATTGGAATAGCCTGGATCGGAGGTGCCATTGACGAAGCCACCGGTGCCGAGCGGGAAGAAGTTGTACCCGCCGGTGCCGCCACTGGTGACGAGCCCCTGGCTGACATCCTCGATCTGCGGGAAGTAGCGCACGTAGTCCTGCTCTGCGCCCGTGGCGGTGAGGAGGAGGATTTCCTCGGTTACGTCGTCGAGGCGGAAGCTCGTATGATTGGCGCCGGCGGAGGGGTTGCCGTCAGCGATGAGTTTGAGGAATCCGCTGCCGCCGATGTAGCTGAGCGCCGGGAACGCGTGATGTTCACCGAAACGGCTGTCCGTAAGAACGAGGCCGGTAAGGCTGACCGGGAAGGCGGAAAGATTGGCGAGTTCCACCCAGTCATCGTTGAAGCGGATGCCGCTGGCGGACAGCCATTCGTTGATGCGAACGGACGAGGGGTCTCCGGTCCGGGCGGCGATGTTGGTGGCGGCGGCCGGGCCGCCACCGAGTGTGGGAGTGGCGAGGGTCCAGGCCGCGGGCGAGCCAACACGGGCGAGAGAATAGCCGGCAGGGAACGGACCAAAGACGATGGAGTCGCGCAGGGTGTTGGAGGAGTCGAAGAGGTAAACTTCATCACCGCCGTTGGCGATCTTGAAGTTGACGAGGGCGAACTCAGCCGTGGCACCGGGAGCCAGTGTGCCGGAGAGCGGTTGCTCGCCGGGAGTGGTGGAGCCATCGCTGAGGCTCCAGCCAGTGAGGTCGATGGGGGTGGCGCTATGGCTGATGATTTCCACCAACTGTTGCGGAGCGGCGGGGGTCTGTGGATTCGGGTCGCCGTAGACTTCATGCAGGGCCACCAAAGGCAGGGCCGTATTGACGATCCATGTGCGGGTGGTGGGCGTGGCCTGGGGCAACCCCTCCAGGATGCGGGCGGGGTCCGCATCCTGCCAGTTGCCGGCCATGTCCTGGCCAAGCACTTCAAGTGTGTGTGCCCCGGCGGTGAGATTTGTCAGGTTCAGAGTGGCCTGACGAATGGTGGGGGTGTCGCGGGGCAGGACGCCGCCGTCACCGATCTGAATGGAAGCACTCCAGGCACCGTCGTCGAGCCGCCATTTGTAGGCAACGATGCCGGGGCCGCCGACGGTGAAACCCGCTGAGGTATTCGCCACAGTGCCACTGGGACCGCCGATGACGTAAGCCCATTCGGGAATGGCGGCACCGTAACTGAATCCGCCGGGAGCGGTCTGACGGGCGAGGGAATCCATGCGCAGAGAGTAATCTTCGTTCGCTGCATCCACAAAGCCGGGCGCTCCCGCCTCATTGGGACCATAGGTGCCGCTGAAGAATCCGCCGGGGTGGTTCGGGCCGATGGCCGGATCCGTGATTTGATCGAGCAGATTGTGACTGAACTCGATCTTGGTGGTAATGTCGTTGACCACCGGTCCGTTGGCGACGGCCCGGCGTGCATCCGGTCCGCTGAAGACGTGGTTCACATTGCTTACGATATTGTAGCCCATGTAGGCGCCGTCACCGTAGGTCGGCTGGGCGCCATCGTTCGGGATGAAGAAATTGACCGGGGCGCAAACCACGTTTTGGGTCACCGTGGAACCGACGTAGTTAAAGTCAGCGTGCATATTGGCCACGGTGTTGTGCTCGAAGATGGTCGCGGTGTTGGCCTTGCAGTTGATGACGTGGTCAAGGTCGTAACAAATATTGCGGGCCACCATGATCGTGGTGCCGGAACCCTTGTCGCCGCTGCTGATGGCATTGGAATAACCGGTGTCGTTCGTCCAGAAGTCCTTGTTGCCGTGCTCGAGAATGTTGCCGGCGATGTAGGCGTCGCCACCGAGGTCGATGTGCTCGTCCCCGGCGAGACCGTTGAAGTGATTGAAACGGCAGTCGATGACGAACTGGCCGTTGGTCTGGTTGCCGCTGGCATCCCGCGGAGCCCATCGCCCGCTGTCGCAGTCAAACACATCCTGGTGGCCGCGATTGCCGTGAAACTCATTGTAGTAGACCCGCCAGAGTCCGTTAATCGGCAGACCGTTCGGGTAGTTCGCGGCGTTGGCTCCGCTGACCTCCGGATCGGTGGTGGGATATTCCACTTTCAGCGGCTCCATGTTGTTGTCCGCCGCGGCGATAAAATCCGTGGTCGGCTCTTCGATGCGGTTGAGTGCGGCGTCGAAGATGAACATGTCAGGGAAAATACAGTGCGTGACGGTCATCTTGGAATTCCGTCCGTAGCACATCCGCAGGTGAGTGCCGGCCCACGTGCAGTGATCCACCCAGCCCCAGGAGCGCACGAAGCCCACGCTGCCCCAGTTTTCCTGTCCGGAGACCCCTGTGCCCTGAGCATTGATGAAGTCACAATAGCGGATCACATTTTCCAGCGCGAGGGAGTCCACCATGCGAAGGCCGCCCCATTTCGGAGCGCCGGTTTGGGTGCCGTTCTTGAGAGGGTCGCAGTCGCCGGCAGCAGTGGTGCCGGGAACATGACTGAAGACGATGTGATTCGCCGCTGTGCCTTCCGCAAGGATCCGGCCGTTTACCGTGAAGCGCACGTTTTGATTGCACTGGACATTCACGCCTGGATCGATGCGCAGCGTGACGCCCGCAGGCACGGTGGTATTCGCGGTGAGGTGATAGGGTGAGCCGGCGAGCGTCCAGCGGATTTCTCCCGCGGCGCCGCCTCCGGTGCTGCCTGTGGGCAGCGCGCCCATATCCGACCGGGAATTGTCAGGATCGAGGATGGCGGGATCACCCGTATTGATGCAGGGAGAACCTGCGGAAAGGTGGAAGTCCTTACCGGCGGCACTGGTGAAAAGAGGATCGGCGGTGAGGTTTCCGGTCCCGGCAACCGTGGGGTCGGACGGATTGTTGCCGCCGAGATCCTGATAACAGGTGTAGGTGGCCGACATCAGCGGGTAGGTGGTGCTGCCCACCGTGGGATAGTCATTCCGCAGCGGCTCCTCCGCCGAGATGATGCAGTTCTTAAGCTGCTGAGTGATGTTCATCCCGGTGGTGCCGTATTTGTTGCGAGTGTGAACGCCCACTGAGTGGAACTGCGGAGCGGGCGCGGGAGACTGGTCGCCGGTGTTTGTGGGATGGTTTTCGCAAACGATCGTGCAGTTTTCCAGCACGGTCAGATAGGGGTTCGTTTCGTCGGCCCCGGTCTGGCACTTGGAGGAGATGCCCACGTCGTTGTCCACGAGGAGACAGCGGCGCATGGTGATGTTGTTCTGCAGCATGCTCGCGCCCTTGTCGAAGGCGTTGCGGAGAATGCAGTCCTCCACGGTGAGATTCCCCGCGAGGAGGTCGAGGGCATCGTCATCACACTGAGCGAGGACACTGCGGGAGAGAATGACCGGACGCCCGCCCGAGTTGTGGATGTAGAGACAGTCCTCGTCATCCTGAGAGCCGCGCTCCCGGTTGGCGGCGAGCATGGAGTTAATGTTGCTGTCCTCCATGAGGAACGCGGTGCCGGTGATTTCCGGGCCCATCGTGAACCGCGCGATATTGGTGCGGCGAATGGTGATGTTGGCATTGCCGGAGTTGGCGAGCGTCTTGCCCACGCCGTCGGCGAGCACACTGTCATCGATGGTCAGGGTGGTGCCGTTGAGCATCATCATGGCACCGCCGGAGCCGCCAATGTGGTCCCCGCGGAATGGCGAGTGACCGGAGCGGCTGAGCAGACAGAACTGCAACGCTGAGGGGCTGGCGTTGCCGAAATTGATCTCACCCCAGCGGTTGGCAGGATTGGAACAGGTGAAGGAAATGGGGCTGGCCAAAGTTCCGGCGGCCTGGAGCTCACCGTTGACGATCAGATCGGCGCCGCCGGTATCGATGGAAGCGGTGCCTTGAACATAGGGTGTTCCCGTCATCAGCACGACGGTGCCGGGCTGAATGCTCAGCGTGGCTCCGGCGGGAACGGTGACGTCGCCGGTGACGCGTACGACGCCGCTCCATGTGGTGGTTCCGGCGGGAAGGGTGCCGCTGACGGGAGTGCCCGTCGCCGCTCCGAGGCTGGTCAGCGCTTTGTTGGCGGTGAGAGAACCCGCGGCGGCCGTCAGGGTGAAGTTTCCGGGATCGTTCGTGGTGGAGGTGAGATTGCCCTGGAGACGGAGATCGAAGGTGAGGTCCGAGCTGCCATTGTCGTGCTGATGGACCTGTACGGCGATGGTGTTGACTCCGTTGTGAACGAGGGCCAGCGGGACGGTGATGGCCGCGGTGGCGTTTTCCGTGGTGGCTGCTCCGCCAAAGCTGGAGTAGGTGGTGAGCGGCACCTGCGGAACGTTGGCGATGGTATCGAATCCGGCGGTGCGCAGAACCTCCGTCCCGTTGATGTAAACCACGGCGGCATCGTCATACTTCACCTGGCCGGTGATGCTGGCGAGCTGGCTGATATCCGCGATGGTGAAGGTGGAGCGGAAGAGATTCGCAGGAGGCACTGGTGCGCCTGTACCGGCACCATTGTAGTCCACGACCGCCACTCGGAGGTTTTCGTCGTCACCATCGCCATAACCGATTTGGCCCGGACCCTGCGGCCACGTGGAATCGTCAAAGCCGGGGTCCTTCCATGTCGCGGGAATGGTGGCAATGCTTGTGGAAGTGAGATCGGTGCGGTAGCGCCACTGAGAGCCCGGTGTGCCGACCGTCGCGCCAACAGCTCCGCCGCCGCCGCCGGTTCCATACGAGAGATAGTTTACCGTGCCGCCGCCGGTAGTGCTGCCGACGGTAATCAGGGCGCTGCCCATGCCATTGAAGAGTGTAACCGCAGCGGGATTGAGGGTCACGCCGTTATTGGCAGTGAGATTGATCGTGGTATTCCATGCGGAGCGGTTCAGATTGCCGTCCCCGTCCTTCAGGTCCACGCGAACGAGCATCGGGATGCCGGGCACGTAACTGGCCGGGGCGAGCAGGGTGACCGAGCCAGGGGCGGTAAGGGCTCCGTTGATCGTGGTTCCGCCGGCCACGTTGTAGAGAACATTGGCCGTGAACTCCTGGATGACACTGCCGGTGCCGTTGATGCCGTCCCAGAAGCGGGTGATGATCTTGTTCAGACCGGGGTGCAGAACCGTGCCGCCGCCCGCGGGAACACTCAATTTCCAGGTGCCCGCATTGTCCCCGCCGACGGTGCGGTAGAACCACTGGGCCAACTGGCCGTTCACGGTCACACTGTAGGTCTTCGCGACGTTGAAGTTTCCATTGAAGGTCGCCGCGCCGGTGGCGGTCACCTTGTAGCCTTCCACCGAATCCGCGGCGGTGCCGGTGACGGTCTGGGAAAAGGTCTGCGGGATTTGTCCGAGCACGTTGGTGCGGCGGGCATCGATATAGCCTTTGATATCGGAAATGCCGCGGTTGGGCGAACTCCCGGGGTTGCTGTCCGCAGCGGGCACCCATCCCTGAAAGAGGCGATCGATGAGCGGATCGAGAGTCGCGTGGTTATACCATGTATTCAGGGCATCGAGCACCGCGGCGTAGTATTTTGGCAACAGCTGGGGGTGACTGAACACACGGGTGAGCCCGGTGAGGCCGCCGCTTGTGGTATCGTAGCTGAAAAGCGAACGCGTCACGGGATCACCGATCCCGGCGCCGATGAAGAAGACGTCGTCGAGGTCGTGCGGCACGAAGCGGAATCTCGTGTCGAGGAGGCCGCGGTAGAGGGAAGTGTCGTCCGCGCGCCCGCTTTGCAGTCCCCCTTCGCGATTTCCGATGAGGACATCGACGGCGAGATAACGGTAGAAGTGATCAATGTCGAAAACGGCGGCGAGTGCGGCCGGATAGGCGGCATCGCTGATCGCGGGCTGCTCGACGGTGCCGCCGGTGGCGGGAGCGCTGATGATGCGGCAGAGTGCGATGAGATCGCTGTAGTCATCGGCGTCCTTGTTCGTTTCCTTGATGAACGTGTCGGAGTAGGAGGCTTTGAGCGGACCCTCCCAACTGAATTCACCGCTGCGCGGGTCGCCCTGGGAATAGGCGTGGTCGTCGAGGCGGTAGAAGTTGCCGTCCGGATCGAGCGGGTAGTGGCGGCTGGCCCAGTCGGCACCGCGGCCCTCGAGCATGGCGTAACGGCCATACATGATGTTGCCGGACTCCGCCGTGTCGGTGCCGTTTACCCGAACCTGGACGGGCACGGCTTCCTGGGTGGCGATCCCCGCGCGGGCGAAGATCGTATTCCCCAGAATCTGACTGTAGGGATACTGGCAGTTCAGCGCGACGGAACTGCGGCCGTTCCATTTATCATCGCTGCGGAAGGAGACGTGGAAATTGTTGGGAGGCCCGAGAGCCGAGGCCTGACCGCGATTTCGCACGCCGCTGTTATAGACGACCTTCGTTCCCGTGCCGTCGTGGCTGATGAAGGTGCAGTTGAAGGTGGCCTCGCTGTCCTCCTGACCGGAGGTGGTTTGAATTTGATTCAACTCCGTGCGGTCCGCCGCCGTCATGATGATGCGGAGGATGGGCTGGTTCCCCTGGACTTTAAAATCGCGGGCGGGATCAAAACTGTTGTCGACCAGGAAGAGGGCATTGCAAACCTGACCGAAGGTCTGGGGCTGCACGCCGGGATTGCTGGTGCGGGCGGGCGCGGGCCAGGTGGGGAGACCGGCGGCGGCGCTGCTCCAGCCGATGTAGTATTCGACGATGGTGTTGTTCGTGGAAAACGGCCCCAGCGTGGCGACGTAGTCATCCGTGAGGACCGCCGGCACCACGGCATTGACGAACTGGAAACTGCCGGCGCCGGTGCGCCACCATACGCCCCAGTTATTGACGCTGGCTACGGGGGCTCCGTTGTCCTCGCGGACCTTGAATTTTACCGTGACGGGGTCCGTGGTTTTGGGAATCTCCGGCTTGTGGCGCGGTTCGAGAATCCGGTAGACCGGTGCCGCCGCGAGCGTGCTGTTCGCCGCCCCGGGGGTCCCTCCATTGGCGGCGGATGCGCGCCAGAGCTGGCCGGTTTCGTCACCGACCGAGGGCCTGATCTTTTCCAGTGACCGGCCCGCACCGTCGTGCAGAGCCTCCCATTCCCAGCCCTGATGGGAAAAACTGGCGGCGGTTCGCACACGGGTGGCCCATCCGCCTTCGTCGGCGTAGGTGACATCATCGATGGTGGCACCAGCAGCATTGACGAGTTGCACCTTCTCCCCGCCGCTGGCCAGCGTGCCGGTCCATGGTCCGCGCAGAAGGCCCCCATATGCAGGATGATCCGCCGCGAATTTCGTCAGTTCTGCGGCCACGACGAGGTAGCCGTTGGCGGGAATCGAAGTCCCGGCGGGAAATGTGTAGCCGACCCCTTTGGAAAACTGCCAGCCACTGATATCGACGGCAGAGGCATCCGGGTTGAAAATCTCGATCCATTCCCGGCCGGGATCTTCGGGGCTGCCCAGGGAGGACAGCGGGTGATACATCAGTTCGTTGATCACGGGCGCGGCATGCGCTCTGGTGGTCAACAATACGGCAGCAGCGGTGCCCAGCCAAAGCGGGGCCCTCTTCACGGGGGTTGGGGTCATGGGTGCAATGATTGCTTTGGTTCCTCAGGGGAAACAGGGGCCGCCGGAGATATACCGGAATACACTCCCAGTTGGGAAGGAGTATTTCATAACAAGATTATTGCCATAACATTAGACCACGGGCGGGCCCCCGCC
>DATAIE010000811.1:0-2761 GCA_036262875.1 Verrucomicrobiales bacterium | reverse complement strand
CAAGGACGGGCGGGCTTGCGGCAGGCATGGGTTTCAGGGACTCTAAGATGGCTTCAAATCTATTTTGTTCAAGAAAAAATGAACAAAATGACCGGTTTTGCCTTCATACTACTAAATAATCTATATTTTTTGGAATGCAACCTTTCGAAAGGTTCTCCATTTCCCTTGCACAGCCGGACAGGGAACTTAAAGACTGACACCCCTGTCTTGCCCCTGTTTCCGGCGGAAAATCATACTTTTCCATCATTTATCACGCATTTCCATTCCCATGAATAAAGTCATCCTCGCCAAAGCCGCCAATGAAGCCCGTGGACTCGCCATGGACGCCGTCCACAAGTGCTCATCCGGTCACCTTGGCCTTCCTCTCGGCGCGGCGGAGGTGGGGGCAGTCCTTTTTGGCCACTCTCTCCACTGTGATCCGGCCAATCCCAAGTGGCTGAACCGGGACCGCTTTATCCTCAGTGCGGGTCACGGCTCGATGTTCATCTACTCGTGGCTCCACCTCGCGGGATACGACCTTTCGCTGGAGGAGCTGACTAAATTCCGCCAGCTCGGCAGTCATACACCGGGTCACCCGGAATCGTTTGAAACTGTGGGCGTGGAATGCACAACAGGCCCTCTGGGCCAGGGCGTCGCGAATGCCGTGGGTTTTGCCGTCTCCGGCAAAATGGCCGCAGCGAAGTACAACACCGCCGCCCACACCATCCTGGACTATCATGTCGTGGCCCTGGCGGGAGACGGCTGCCTCCAGGAAGGGGTCGCACGCGAAGCCGTCGCCTTCGCCGCGCACAATCATCTGGATAACCTCATCCTGATTTACGACAGCAACGACGTCACGCTTGATGCAATGGCAAAGCTCACGCAGAGCGAAAACACCCAGGCGCTTTACGAAGCCCTCGGATGGGAAGTCTTCACCGTCGATGGCCATGACCTCGACGCTTTCCAGCACGCCTATCACGACGCGAAGAAGAACGACAACGGAAAGCCAAAGCTCATCATCGCCCGGACGCTCATCGGCAAAGGCATCCCGGAAGTCGCCGGCACGGCCAAGGCCCACGGCGAAGGCGGCGCCAAGTTCGTGGATGCCGCCAAGAAGGCGCTCGGCATTCCCGAAGGAACGCACTTCCATGTCAGCGATGATGTGCGCGAACACTTTGCCCACCTCAAGAAAGCCCGCGCCGAAGGCCATGCCCACTGGGAGGAGAAATTCAAGGCCTGGGAAGCGGCCAATCCCGCTCTGGCTGCGGAACTCGCCGCAGCGCGTGCCAACAAGCTGAATGCAGCTGATCTCCTGAAGGCCATCCCGGAATATCCGGCGGAAGGCAAAGCCGCCACCCGCAACAGCGGCGGTGAAATTCTGAATCATCTCGCCAAAGCCATCCCGTATCTCGTCACCGGCAGCGCCGACCTCTTCGGCTCCACCAAAAACTACATCAAAGACGGCGGCGACTTCTCGGCCACCAACCCGGCGGGCCGCAACATCTGGTTCGGCATCCGCGAGCACGCCATGTGCGCCATCTGCAACGGCATCGCCTACGATGGCCTGTTCCTCGGCAGCGGTGCCACCTTCCTCGTCTTCGCCGACTACTGCCGCGCCTCCATCCGCCTCGCCGCTCTTTCCCGCCTGCCGGTCACTTACATCTTCACGCATGACAGCGTGGGCGTCGGTGAAGACGGTCCCACGCACCAGCCGGTGGAAACCGTCAGCGCGCTTCGTTTGATCCCGAATCTCGACGTCATCCGCCCCGGCGATGCCGAAGAAACCGCCGCGGCTTTTGCCGCCGCCTTCAGCCGCCACGACGGCCCCACCCTGCTCGCCCTCAGCCGTCAGGACCTCCCGCACCAGGGCAGCGCCCCGGCCGCAGTCCGCCGCGAAGGCACCCTCAAAGGCGGCTACGTGCTGATCAAAGAAACCGCCCCCCTCACCGCCATCGTCCTCGCCACCGGCAGCGAACTCCAGCACGCCGTGGACGCCGCCAAAGGCCAGCCCGGTGTCCGTGTCGTCTCCATGCCCTGCACGGAGCGCTTCGACCGCCAGCCGCAGTCCTACAAAGACGAAGTCCTTCCCCCCGCCGTCACCAAACGCATCGCCATCGAAGCCGGTGTCACCGCCCTCTGGTGGAAATACGTCGGCACCCAGGGCACCGTCCTCGGCATCGACCGCTTCGGTATGAGCGCCCCCGGCAACATCGTCATGCAGCAGCTCGGCATGACCGCAGAGGCCGTGAAGAAGGCGCTCGCTTAAGGATCCCGCCAAACTCAATTGCAGAGTGCCCCGCGACGGTAAGTTGCGGGATGGCGCGTCGTCTCCGGAATACCCAAACTGCCATCGCACACTGGAGGCAGTGGCGCGACGGCGGTCTGAGGAAAGCGGATTCTCTCGCGCTTCCTGGAAGACTGTTGAAAGCGGCTCTTTGGCATGAACTGCATGAACTCCTCACCGGCTTTGCTTATCCGCTTTTCAAGATTCGAGCGGGACGCCTGCCGGAGTTAATCCTCGACTACGAAGCAGCCCTCGACCGGTGGGCCGGTCCGGAGTTCCCCGGCGCCGCGTCAAAGTGGAGGTGTCTCGATGCCCTGCGCGACTGGCGCAATTTTGTGGTCGACTACCGTCTGGCCCTTACACATGCCTGGATCGACCCGGCTGTACTGGCATGGAACCGGGCTGACCATGGTCCTGTCGTAGAGGCTGCCCGGCTAAACCTGGAGGCACAGCCGAGCACGCTTCGTCTCTTTTTAAACCACAGACCGCCCCTTTCCA
>DATAIE010000810.1:0-2252 GCA_036262875.1 Verrucomicrobiales bacterium | reverse complement strand
CCACCGGAGCATAGTTCCCGACAAAGATTGCTCCGGAGCTCCGGATTTTGGGCAAAATGCGGGCCTCCTCCTTCGCGCTGACCACCAGGCTCAGGTGCTCCGGCGCCCACGCATTGGCGATGTCCACGCACTGCTGGAGGTCCTTTGCATGAACGAGCCAGGCCCCGCTCTGCAGGGACTCGCGGGCGATCTCCGCGCGCGGCAGAATGGTCAACTGATGCTCTATTTGCTGCTGCACGGCAGCGAGGAGTTTCATCGAAGGCGTCGCCAGCAGCACCTGGCTGTCCCTGCCGTGTTCCGCCTGCGCCAGAAGATCGGCCGCGATGAAGGCGGGATTCGCAGAGTCGTCCGCCACCACCATCACCTCGCTCGGCCCCGGAAGCAGATCGATGCCCACCGCCCCGAAAAGCTGGCGTTTAGCTTCAACGACAAACTTGTTCCCCGGACCCATGATTTTATCCACAGGGCGGATGGTCTTCGTCCCATAGGTCAGTGCCGCCACGGCATGGGCACCGCCAATGCGATAGACCTCCGTAGCGCCCGCAAGTTTCAGCGCGGCCAGCATGGCGGCATTCACGGTGCCATCCGGTCCGCACGGAGTGCAGACGACGATCTCCGGCACTCCCGCCGCCTGGGCGAGCGTCACTGTCATGATGACGGTCGAAATCAACGGAGCCGTGCCTCCCGGAACGTAGATGCCCACCCGCTGAAACGGCTGATACACTTCCCCCACTTCGACTCCCTGAGGATTCCGCATCTTCCAGCTTTTGCGCAGGCTCCGTTTTGCGAAGGCGAGCACGTTTTTATGAGATGCCGAGAGCGCCCGCTTCACATCCGGGCGCACCGCCTTTTGCGCCGCCGCAAACTCTGATGCGGTTACAGCCAGTTTCTTTGCAGTGAGGCTTGCCCCGTCAAACTTTGCCGCAAATTCCACCAGGGCGGCGTCTCCGCGGGCCTTCACTTCCGCAATGATCCCAGCCACGTAGGTCTGCAAATCCGCAGTGGGCACGTGCCGCCGGTCCAGCTTCCGGAGGGCGGCGGCGAACGACGGGGCAGTGTGAGTCAGGATTTTCATGGCTGAACAGTTTTGGGGCCGCCACAGAGCAGTGCCCGTCCGGCGGTGTCGAGAGGAAATGCGGCGCACCTCCGCGCTTCGGTGGAAACTTTCCAGGATCACATCACTGTGCCGGCGGATGAACTCACCTGTCCCTTTCCTTCGTCGTATCGCCTTTGTCGAAGGCATCTCATTTCTCGTGCTGCTTTTCGTCGCCATGCCACTGAAATACCTGGCGCACCTGCCCCTCGCCGTCGTGGTCACGGGCTGGATTCACGGGGTCCTGTTTGTCATCTTTTCTGTCGCACTGCTGCGAACAATGCTCATCGCCAAATGGCCCGTCAGCCGGTGCGCCACGGTCTTTGTCGCCGCGCTGCTGCCATTCGGACCGTTTCTGATCGATGGCCGGATGGCTGAGTGGGAAAAGGAATCCGCGTGACGGATCTTACCGCTTCATGTAGTCCAGCCCGCCTGCCGTGGCAGCCACGGCGGATTCGCCTTCCAGCAAATCGGCGATGGGGTCCCAGCGGCCGGAGGTCAGCGCATCGCGGGCGGTATCGGCGATGTTCACGGTGAAGTTTTCACTGCCGAAAAAGACGCGATTTTTCTCCACATCCACGGTCACCGTGATTTGCGGGTCTTTCTCCACGGCTTCGCGCAGGCGTTTCATATCCGCCGCCGCCGCGACAGCGCAGGGAATGCCCAGCGTGGTGCAGTTGCCAAAGAAGATCTCGGCGAAGCTCTCGGCCACCACGGCACGAAACCCATAACGGTAAATCGCCTGCGGCGCATGCTCGCGGGAACTGCCGCACCCGAAATTCACCCCGGACAGCAGAATGGAGGCTCCCTTGAAACGCGGGTCGTTCAGCGGGTGTTCCCGGTCCGTGCCGTCGGCGTTCTTGCGCACGTCATAGAAGAGATACTCGCCGAGCCCATCAAACGTAATACACTTCATGAACCGCGCCGGAATGATGCGGTCTGTATCAATGTCTGAGCCGGGAACATAAACCGCCGTGCCGGAAACCTGAGTAATCTTTTCGAGTGCCATGGCCCGAACTAAATCCGGCGCACGGTCCTTGCAACGGGGAATGCCCGTGCACTCCCCGCCTCAGGGAGTGGCCATGTGTTTCGTGAAAATATAGGCCGGAACGGAAACAGCGAGGGCGATAAAACAAAGCATCATGGCAATGCGGAGACG
>DATAIE010000809.1:0-3114 GCA_036262875.1 Verrucomicrobiales bacterium | reverse complement strand
CACAAAGCCCCGCAATCCGCCAAATCGCCGCAGGTCGTCAACCCGTCAGCACATTGACGTGCAGCCGCCAATTCCCATGCGCCCTCCCGGCCCCGCGGAGCACAGCCACCGGCTGCCGCCGGGGCGGCGTATGGGGTGGTGGCTCGTTTTCCTGGCCTCCGGATTTCCTGGGCAGGAAAGCGCAGCGGAACGGCCGGGATTTGCCACGCTCCGCTACAATGAAGACTGGTCTTTCCTGCACGGGGATGAGCCTAAAACGGATCTCTTCGATCCCATAAAGTATATTCCCTTTGGCGCGGAAACAGAGCCGTATCTGTCACTCGGCGGAGAGGCGCGGCTCAAGTATGAACGCTACAGCGAAGCGCTGTTGAATCAAAAGCCGGCGGATGATGACGGGTTTCTCCTGCAACGGTATCTGTTGCACGGTGATCTCCGCGTCACGCCGCATTTCCGGGTGTTTGCGCAGTTTCAGAGTTCGCTGGAGGATTTCCGGAATGGAGGTCCCCGCCCGCCGGACCGCGATGACATTGACTGGCACCAGGCGTTCTTCGATGCGGTGGTCCCGCTGGCCGGCAGAGACTCAGTGACGCTGCGTGCAGGGCGGCAGGAAATGGCTTGCGGCTCGCAGCGGCTGGTGAGTGTGAGGGAGTCTCCGAACAACCGGCTCTCATTTGATGCCGTGCGGGTGCTCGGGCAGTTTGGCGACTGGCGCGCCGACGCCTGGATTGCGCAGCCGGTAGAGACGGCCACGGGCGCGTTCGATGATCACCGGCTGGACGACACCATTTTTTGGGGAGCTTACGTTACGGGGCCTCTGGAATGCATCCCGGGACTCCATGCGGACTTCTATTACTTCGGCCTGTCGAGGAGGGATGCGAAGTTCGCCCGCGCCACTGCGGGGGAGCACCGTCATACGGTTGGCACACGGTTGTACGGTAAGCGGGATCACCTTGACTGGAATTTCGAGTTCGCCGGTCAGTTCGGTTCTTTTGGAGACCGGCGCATCCTCGCGTGGACTGCGGCATCGGACACCGGCTGGACGATTCCCGGCCTGCCGTGGAAGCCGCGGGTTTTCCTGCGGGCGGATATTGCCAGCGGCGATCACGGCCATTCCTCCCTCGGCACTTTCAATCCCCTTTTTCCGCGCGGTGCTTATTTCAATGAGGCTTCTCTCATCGGTCCGCAGAACCTGATGGACCTGCAGCCGGGGGTGGAGTTGGCGCTTACGAAGTCGGTGAAACTGACGGCCAGTTGCGACTTCGTGTGGAGGGAAAGCCTCGAAGATGGCGTCTATGGCGTCGCGCTCAATCTGCAGGTGCCTCCGGGCTCCAGCCGTGACCGTTTCGTCGGCACCTTTCCCAGCCTTTCGCTGATATGGCAGGCGGGATCGCACATGAGTTTGACGTTCAACTGCGTGGCCTGTTCTTTCGGGGATTTCGTGAGCGAATCCCTGGCCGGCCAAAAGAACGGCAGCTATTTTTCCACTGTCGCCACCTTCCGATTCTAACCATGCCCATTCACATTGCCATCACCCGCCGTGTGCGCCCCGGCTGCGAAGCTGAATTCCAGCAGGCGCTGCGTGAATTCTTCCAAACCTCGTTTGGCCATGATGGCGTTTGGGGTGCGAACATGCTGACGCCGCCTCCGGGCTCGGACTCGCGGGAGTTTGGCATTCTGCGCACCTTCGCCGATGAAAAGGAGCGCGATGCCTTTTATGCATCGCCGATGTTTAAGGCGTGGGACGAACGCGCCAGAGCGCTGACCGAGGGCGAGCCGGAATACCGGCAACTCCATGGTCTGGAGGCGTGGTTTCGTTCTCCCCAGAGCCCGCCGCCCCGCTGGAAGATGGCGGTGGCGACGCTGGCCGGTGTCTATCCCACGAGCCTTTTTCTTTCATTCACGGTGGGAGAGGCGGTTCATTCCTGGCCGCTGGCGGCACGGGCGGCGGCGATCGCCGTTTCCATGGTCGCGCTGCTGACATGGGTGGTGATGCCATTCGTCACCCGCGTCCTTCACCACTGGCTGCATCCTCAATCCTCAACTGCGCAAACAAACTCATGAACCCGACCACTGCCGCTGACCTCATTCTCTTCAACGGTCGCATCACCACGCTCGATCCGAACTATCCGGAGGCGACGAATCTTGCCATCAAGGATGGTCGCATCACCGGCGTGGATGACGCGGAGGAATACGAGCGCGGTCCCTCGACACGGGTGATCGATTTGAAGGGCCGCCGGGTCATTCCCGGTCTCAACGACTCCCATCTGCACGTCATCCGGGGAGGATTGAACTACAACATGGAACTCCGCTGGGATGGCGTGCCGTCTTTGGCGGACGGGCTGCGCATGCTCAGGGAGCAGGCGCACCGGACGCCTCCGGGCCAATGGGTGCGCATCGTGGGAGGCTGGAGCGAATTCCAGTTTGCGGAGCGGCGCATGCCCACGCTCGAAGAGGTGAATGCCGCTGCGCCGGATACGCCGGTCTTCATCCTGCATCTGTATTGCCGGGCGCTCTTGAACCGGGCTGCACTGCGCGCCTGCGGCTACACGAAGGACTCGCCAAATCCCCCCGGAGGCGAAATCCAGCGGGACCCTCAGGGCAATCCCACCGGCCTGCTCATTGCGCGTCCCAATGCCACGATTCTCTACGCGACGCTCGCGAAAGGACCGAAGCTCCCGCCGGAGCACCAGATGAACTCCACGCGCCATTTTATGCGCGAACTGAACCGCCTCGGTCTGACGAGTATCATCGACGCGGGCGGCGGGTTTCAGAATTACCCGGATGATTACGAGATCATCACACAGCTTCATCAGCGCGGGGAGATGACCCTGCGTATTGCCTACAATCTGTTCACCCAAAAACCAAAGGAGGAGAAAGAGGACTTCGCCCGCTGGATCAAGATGACCGGTCCGGGGAAGGGGGACGATTACCTCCGCTGTAATGGAGCGGGGGAAATGCTAGTGTTCTCCGCGGCGGATTTTGAGGATTTCCTCGAACCCCGGCCCGATCTCGCTCCCACTCTGGAGACGGACCTCCGGGAGGTCGTTTCGCTGCTCGCGGCAAACAAGTGGCCCTTCCGTCTGCACGCCACCTATGACGAGAGCATCTCACGGT
>DATAIE010000808.1:0-3172 GCA_036262875.1 Verrucomicrobiales bacterium | reverse complement strand
CGCAGGTTGCAGGAGTTGAGAATGCTCAAATACAAAAATGGCGGGAATACAATCCCCTGTTTCAGCCTTTTCTTGAACAGCATCACCGAGCGCGCCCCTTTGTAGCCGAAGTTCCACGCCATCTTCATCAAAAGGCGCGGGTCCACGGTGGTGGCAATGCGGGTGGCGAGAGAGAAAAGCATGAGAAGGAATGACGAAATCAGAAGCCAGAAATCCGAAGGAATGACGAAGACCGAAACCGTTTACCGTAACGCCCCGTCCCCGCCGGGTCCATCAAACAAATGAAGTCGCCCGAGGGAATCGGCACCCGTGATTCCTTCGTTATTCTGATTTCTGATTTCGTCATTTTCCCACCACCTCCACCCGGCGCTCCGGCTTCGGCTGCCCGGGCTTGAAATACTCCAGCGGCCCCATCGTCACCTGCACCTGGAATCGTGCCGCCGCCTCCGAGAGAGCGTCCGCCACCGCCGCCCGCAGGAGTTCCGGATCGCCGGCCGCCCGGCAGTTAATCAGCAGCGTCGCCTCATCCAGCGGGTCTGCGAGGGTATGGCTGAGTTCGGGCACTCCGTCCTGGCGCACGAGATTGCACGCCGCCAGTTCATAGGGCACACCCGCCGGGCTCAGCACCATCTTCAGGTGAGCCACGTCTGCCCCGCTTTCGGCCAACCGGCTCTGAATCCCGCCTGCGAGATGCAGCAGCAGCGCATTCCCGTCAAAATCCTCTCCGCTCAAATCGACCGCTCCATTCAACCATCCAAGCATCGCTTCGCCGATGCCGTATCGTGCATAGTCCACCTCCATCACCGTATGCGGCGCGGATTCCCCCGACAGCAGGAGTGCCAGCAGTTCATCCGTTCCCGTCCCCTCCCGCGCAGACATCACGTGTACCGTCGCCTGGGGATATCTCCGCCCCGTTTCATTTCGCAGCGCCTCCAGTGTTTCCGCGTCCACGCTGTCCGCTTTGTTGATCACAATGTACTCCGCCTCCTCCAACTGCTTCCCGTAGATATAGAGCACATGCGCCGGGAAAGAGCGGCCGTCCTCCATCTCGAACACTCTCATGGCCCTCACCGGGTCCACCAGCACCGTAAACGGAGCCACGGTGAACTGCTCACCATAGATCTGCTGCAGCGGCAGCGCCACAGTCGCAACGAGGTCCGTGCAGCTTCCCACCGGCTCGGCAAGAAAAACATCCGGCCGGGTCGTTTCCGTCAAATGCCGCGCCGCCTCGATCAATGAAGAAAAGCGGCAGCAAAAACACCCGCCCGCAATTTCCTCCACCGCGACATCGCGGTTTTTCACCAGACTCGTATCCACCAGCCCGGAGGCCTGATCATTCGTGATCAACCCGACCTTCATCCCCTGCGCCGTCAGCATCTCTGCCAGCCGCAGCATCGTCGTTGTCTTTCCGGCTCCCAGGAAACCGCCAATCATTACGTAGCGTGATTTGGTCATTTCCCTACTCATTTAGCCACCCGGCCTCCTCCGTCCATGCCGGAATTACGCAAACACCCCCGGGCTTTTTGCGTAAACGATTTCACGCAATTACCGGAACCGGACCGCGTTTCATCGGCGTATGAAGTCACCCTCCCGTTCAACAACATCGCGCCGGGTCCCGGCACTGGATGCGCCTGGCATCTTCGCAACGGTTCTTCTTCTGCTGCTCCTTTTGTCTGCCGGTGCCGCAGAACCCGGAGCTCCTTCGCCGGAGGTTCAGAGTGCAGTCGGACGCAGCCTGGCATTTCTCGTCAAAGACAGCCGCGCATGGAAAGAGGAGCACGGGTGTATCAGTTGTCATCACGGTTCCCTGGTCGTGTGGGCCACAACCGAGGCCCGTGCGCGCGGTCATACCGTGGACGAGCCGTTCCTGACTGAAATGGTTGCGTGGCTGATCAAAGCCGGTGACGGCTCAAAACGCATTCCGGCGCGGCCTGCGGCTGTGCCCAAAGCGATGAACTATCACGCTCCAAACCATGCGCTGGGCCTTGCCGCCAATCCTGCACCCCCGGAAGACGTCCGCGCCGCGCTCAAAACCCTGCGCAAGACGATTCGCAGCGAACAAACTGAAAACGGCTCCTGGCAGGCATGGCCCGAAACCCGCCCGCCGATCTTTGGTCCATCGGATCAGGCCGCCACTGCCTTTGCCGCTCTGGCCCTGGCATCCGGTCCGGCATCGGAACTGGATCCGGACACCAAAGCAGCCCGTGACCGCGCCTCGGCATGGCTGCGGACAACCACCCCGGATGAGGAATTGCAGTCAACCGCTCTGCGGCTCATTCTGGCGGTGCGATGTGCCGAACCTGAGACCGTTACGGCTCCTTTGATCAACAGTTTCCGCCTCCGCCAAAACGCCGATGGCGGCTGGTCGCAGATCAAAGCCATGGCCAGCGACGGCTACGCCACCGGCCAGGCACTCTATGCTCTCGCTGAAGCCAAAAGCGATCCCGCTGATGAAACCATCAAACGCGGCCAGGCCTTTCTTCTCAAAACCCAGCGGGCAGACGGCGCGTGGCCGATGACCTCACGCCCCTTTCCTCCGCAAAATACGCCGGCGGGAAATCTCATCCCCATCACCGGTGCAGGCACCTGCTGGGCGACACTGGGATTGGTACGATCATCGCCCGTCGCCGGTTCCAAAAAGTGATTCCTTCATGGCTCCCCTCCTGACACGTCCTCAAACGCGTCCACCCGGGCGCAAACCCTGACAAGGTGTGCCCGGCCCCTCCTCCCGGCTCATTGAATCTGTGAACAGGATCGTTTCTCAGCCGGCATCTACCGCTTGTATCGCCCCCCGTTCGGTCCGCTGAGCCACTTCCAGGCGGATTCGATCATGTCCCGGGGATCGGAGTGGGAGGCGGTCCACTGGAGAACTTCGCGGGCACGGGTGGGATCGGCGACAAGGGAGGGAGGATCACCGGGGCGGCGGGGGCCGTGGGTGTGCGGGACTTTTTTCCCGGTCACCTCTTCGGCGAGGTCGATGATCTGCTGAACGCTGACGCCGGTGCCGGTGCCGAGATTGCAGGAGGTGGAGGCACCGCCGCTGCGCAGATACGCGAGAGCGCTGGCATGAGCGGAGGCAAGATCGAGGACATGGATGTAATCGCGGACGCACGTCCCGTCGGGCGTAGGGTAGTCCGTGCCAAAAACGGTGAGAGGAGGCGCTGCACCGGTT
>DATAIE010000807.1:0-2848 GCA_036262875.1 Verrucomicrobiales bacterium | reverse complement strand
ACATCGCCCGCCTCCCAGTCCACCACTGCCGCGTCCGGGCATTTCCAGACGTTTTCATAGGGCGCACCGGGACCGAAGGAGGACTCGAAGAGAAACGGAAACTTCCCGCCGGACTCTACATCACGGGCAAAGATCGCCCGGAATTTCTGCTGCCTCGATACCGCCTGATCGAGCACCTCGCTGTCGGTTTCAAAAAACATTCCCAGGCGCGCCTGGGTCATGGTCACGGGGGCGCCGCCGCCCATCACCGTGCGCCGCAGATAGTAACCCTGACCCTGTTCCACCTTGGCGATGGGACTCGCCGGGTCGCAGCACATGATGGAGAAGTGATACCGCAGCGTGGCATCGCTGTATTCCTGGCGCAGGCGGTATTTCACCAGCCGGATGAGTTCGGTGCCTTTGATCGCCTCCGCCGGGTTGGCGGGCAGGATTTCGGGCAGGATTTCCTTCAACTGGTCCCTAAGGTTCATCTGGCGCGCGAAAAGGTGAATGTGGTGTAAAAACGGGGCCGCACGGGAAATCCGCGCGAAGGCCAGTTCTTGCAGGGCACATCCCTGGAGTCAAGTCTCGCGGGGGAAATTACTGAACTTCCCGCACGGTTGCATCGCGACTTTTATAACGGGATGTGAGAAGACGGACTTTTTTTCGGCGCGATTTCCCCGCTGCTCTCTTCCGGCTTGAGCCGGGATGGTTTAGTATGCAAATGGGTCTTTGCCCCGGCCCGTCATCTGCTTGGATGGTGGGGCCCGCCCTCTACTTCTCCCGCACCCAGCCTTCATGAAAAAAATCCCAGGAGCTCTTCTCCTCTCGCTTCTTCTCCCCTGGCCGGTTTCTGCTGCTCTGATCGGACGCTATAAAATGGATGCCTCCTCCGGGAGTCAGGCAGACACAAGTGGCGTCAGTCCGGCAGCCGATGCCTTCCCGCAGGGAACCGGGCAGTTGTATCAACAGGCGGATGCGCCCGCCGGCACCTACGGCAGCATTCAAATCCCGGCCGGAACGATCACGCAATCCGCGGGCTTTCCTGCAAACGTCGCCGCCGCATCCACCGATCACTGGCTGGCAAGCACGTCCCCTTCGCCCACGGTCGCCGCGCCGGCCCGCTACAATGCGCTCCTGAACAATTTCACCGTCATGGGCTGGATCAAGCCTGCCACCGTGACGGGCACGCACCGGATTTTTTCAACGCAGGTCAGCGGTGTTACCAATCACTCATGGGGCTTCGGCGTTACCACGAACAAGATTCGGTTCACGGACTACGGCCAGTACGATCTTGATTCCACTGCAACGCCCGTGACCGCCGGTGTATGGCAGCACATCGCCGCCGTGAAATCGAGCACCGGGGGCGTGCAGCTCTATTACAACGGGGCGCTCGTTCATTCGGACGCATCACGCACCGCCGCCGTCGTTGCGACGACGACAGCGACCACCAACTGGCGTCTCCTCAACGGTCCTAACAATGAGATCTTTGCGGGGCTGGCGGCGGAGATCCGCGTTTATGACACGGCGCTGACGCAGGCTGAGATTTTGACTGCGGCGGGTCACCTCGCCGCCCCCAGCGGAGTGCTGACGAACGATTTTTCTCCGCCAAATAATCCCTATCTGAACTTCAGCCACGGCACCAAAGACACGGCGACGGCCGCGAGTCTGACGATCTTCAACACGTCCGCCGCGTCCTCGGCGAACAAACCGGCCAATCGTCTCAATGATGCCACTGATGATTTTTGGGCGGGCAAAGCGCCGTCCAGCGTCAGTTCCATTGCCTTTCCGTCCGCAGGAGGGGCGCTAACGGACTGGATTGCCAACAACGTCTATCATGCATGGAGCGGTGGACGCACCGGGTTCCTGACCACCCGGTACACGGTTCAGACCACCGGCTTCTACGACATCTCCGCGGTTTGGAAATCTCACACCCAGGCGGGAGCCAAAGCCCAGGTCACCGCGGTTCTCAACGGGACAGCTCTTTTCACTGGAACGATCGACGGGTTTGCCGGCTCCACCGCCTCCGGAGTGGCGGCGTCCGGTCCGTCCGCTGCCGCCGCTTATATTCAACCCGGCTTCAGCCTGACAGCGGGTGATACGCTCGATCTGGTAACGGCTCCGAATGCTGCGACGGCTGCCGGAAATCTTTCCCTCGCCGTTTCTGTTCTCCCCGTCCCGGGTCCGCCCGTCAGCACCGGCACACTGGTCATCAGTGAATTCGTGGCTTCCAATACGAGCAGCTACGCTGACGAGGACGGGCGCTACGGAGACTGGATCGAACTTTACAACGGCACCGGGGCAACCATCGACCTGACGGGCTGGTCCCTATCCGATCTTTCCACGCAGCCGCGCAAGTGGTACTTTCCGGACGGGCGCACCATTGCTCACGGACAATTCCTGGTCGTTTTCGCAGATAACCGGGATTCGGAAAAACGGCCGTCCTACAATGCAGCCAGTGTGCTGCATACGAACTTCCAGCTCTCCGCGGGCGGCGAGTATCTGGGAGTGATCAATGCCGCAGGCAATGTGGTGGACGCTTTTACTCCCGTCTTTCCGGCGCAGGTCTCTGATATTGCCTATGGCCGGGCCGGCTCCGCCGGTCCGGGAATCGGATTTTTGATTCCCACTCCGGGCCGCGTCAACGGCACCACCACTTCGGCACCGCCGGGAACGATTGGATTCAGCGTTCCGGCGGGCGTCTATACTTCGACGGCTCCGCAGTCGCTCACGCTCACCGTCAACCCGGCGGGCCAAACGATTCGGTATACCACGAACAATACAGAGCCGACACTGAGCAACGGTTCCACCTACACCGCTCCGCTGAACATTACCACGACCACCATCGTGCGGGCCCGCGCGTTCATCG
>DATAIE010000806.1:0-1964 GCA_036262875.1 Verrucomicrobiales bacterium | reverse complement strand
CAAACATCAAGCACCAGGGAAACTTCAAGCTCCAAGCACCAGGACGTGTGGGGAGGATGTTACCGGACGTCGTATCGGCGAAGGGCGGAGTCTGATGTTTGATGTTTCTATGGTGCTTGGGATTTGGTGCTTGGAGCTTCCGGCTTCGCCGGTCCTTCCGGCTTTGCCAGCGCCGGCGCTTTTGCCAGATACTTCTCGAACCACGCGACTGTCGCGGCGGCGGACTTTGCGCCGTCGGCTGCGCCGAAGCCGTGGCCGGCGTCGGGGAACATGATCAAATCTGTGGGGACCTTTTTGTCCTGAAATGCTTTGAGGATTTCTTTGCTGTGTTTGTCAGGCACGAGGGTGTCTTTTCCGCCGTGCAGAAGGAGAGTGGGTGCATCGTCGGAGGTGACGTGTTCGAGCGGGGATACGCTTTTCCACTGGGAGGCATCGAACTGAAGCGCTGGAAACTGCTGACGGAATTTTTCGGATTCGACGTAGCTCTTCAATTCGGTGGGCGGGAAGATGGCGACGACGGCGGCGACGCGGTCGCTGACTTTTTCGAGCGGGTTTTTGCTGTCAGGGTTGCCATCGTCGCCGGTGGTTCCGAGCATGAGCGAGAGATGCCCTCCGGCGCTCGCGCCAAAGACGCCGAGCCTGGCGGGGTCGACGCTGTAATCCGCCGCATGAGAGCGGATGAACCTCACCGCGAGGCGAACGTCAGCCACGCACTCCGGAACTTTGAACAGCGGGCTGCTTCCGTGACGCACGATGAAAAGCGTAAATCCTTTATCCAGCAGTGCCTGAAAACCGAGGGCCTTGCCAAAACTCAGCATTTGTTCCGGCGGTGCATACATGGACACCCATCCGCCGCTCACCATAAAGAGCACCCCGGCACCGTTGCCCGTTTTGGGTTTGATGACATCGCAGGTGAGCGCCATTCCCATCTTATGCCCGTAGACGATGTCCGGCTTGATTTCCGGCGCGGTTTCATCCGCGCGCGTGAGAACGGGGCACCACAGGACGGACGAGAGTATAAGCGCGGCAAATCGTTTCATAGTGAGGTCAAGCCTGACCGCCGGCACCGCCCCTGGCAAGTTCGGATGCTTACACAGTCAGGGAGCGTCCTGAAGGAATACGGGGCGCTTCCAAACCGGCACCTCCGTCTTGATGCGGCGCAGGTATTCCTGGCAAAGTGCAAACGCCTCCGCGCTGTGGCGCGCACCGGTGGCGACCAGGATGGAGGGCTCACCCGCGGCGACAAAACCCGTGCGGTGATGAATCCGCACCGGATGCGGCCCATGCGCCGCCGTCATTTCCGCCACGATCTGTTCCATGACCCGCAACGCCATTTCCGGATAGGCGGTGTAGTCGATTCCACTGATTGGCCGCCCGTCCTCCATGCCGCGCACGCGTCCGAGAAAGACGACATCCGCACCCCACTCGCCGGAGGCGAGCGCAGGGGCGTCGGGGACGGGGGCGGTTGAGAGAGTGCAGGACATGGGGGGAAATGACGAAATCAGAAACCAGAATGACGAATGTCATCGGTGAAACCGTTCGTCATTCGGATTTTGTTCTGATTTCGGGATTCTGATTTCGGGATTCCGCCAGGATCGCCTCCGTCATGCGCAGGGCCTGCGCGTTGGCCCGCACTTCATGGACGCGGAAGATGCGCGCTCCGCTTTCCCGGGCGAGAGAGGTGAGGGCCACGGTGGGCCATTCGCGGGCGGCGGGACCGGTATCTCCCACGATGCGGCCGATGAACGATTTTCTGCTGACGCCGAGGAGGACGGGACGTCCGTCGATTCCAAATTCGCCGAGCCGGCGCAGGATCGTGAGGTTATGCTCCAGCGTTTTTCCAAACCCGATGCCGGGATCCAGCGCGATAGACTCCAGCTCTGCCCCCGCCGCGAGGGCGATCTCCATGCTGTGGTGCAACAGCGCTTTGATTTCGAGGATCACATCCTGATAGGCAGGCGCCA